>JAHFSE010000102.1 GCA_023265895.1 Gammaproteobacteria bacterium | reverse complement strand
CCGATGGACACCTTGCATGATGGAAAACGGATTTGGGCAGAGAAAAATCTGAGCCAAATCTAATCTGACAGACACCTGAATAAAAATCGGTAACTGTCAGATCAAGTCTGAGCTACTACAGCTTAGCTGTAGGCATAGCTGCTACTGAGATCTGCTATTGTTTCTCTTCTGATTTTTAGTGATGTGTTATTTGTCGTGTTTTGGTCTGTTTTTTCGGTAAGATTGATTTGAGTTTCTCGATATTTTACTTTAATTGGTAAATTGAGTTTTCTAGCAATATATTTTTCTAGGTGGGTAGTTATAACACCTTCTTCTTGCTCTTCTATAATATTTTCTACCAGCATATCGAGCTCTTCTTTGCTCATAAACTGATTTAAAAACTCGCAAACTTCAGAACTTTTTGCGCTGTCAGGTGTGTTTTTAACTTTGTTTACTTCATCTCTTAGATGGCTTGTTAAGTAATGCACGGCATATTTTCCACTACAAGACAACAATTGTAGGTGCGCTGCTTGTGCTTTTGCTGAATCTTTGCCATTAAGATCGGCAATGAGCTGTTGCTTTTCATGGCAATGTTGACGGTGCTTTACGTAGCGGTAAATTGCTAAACCTAAGCCAATCGATGCACCTATGCCTGCCAATGCCCAGCCAACGATAGGAATTGCTGCAATACCTGTAGTAGCGCCAATCGCAATGGCAAAATTCAAGGTTCCAGCAGCGCCTAAGGTTAGATAACCTCCAGCGCTAAAAAAATTTCCTATACAAGAAAGCCATTTGAAGCGCACCGCCTGTTTTTTTTCCACCATGCGGGTGATTGCGCAAATTTCTTTTAAATGCATAACCTCTCCAGTCGAGGATAATTTTTTAGTGATTCTGTTCGTTGTTAACTGAATGAATTTTTGAGCAGTTTTTTTAACGCTGTTTGCTTTGCGCGCGCTGTTTGCATCTTGTATTGCTGCATAAGTTGCGAGTGGTGCAGCAACCAGCGCTACACTACCCATTGCTAAGCCTGAAGTGCCGCTCATGGCATTGGTTGCAGTGGGCGCTACATTGTGTGCATCCATCGCAAGACGTGGAATACTTAGACCGCTGACAGTGATCGCTTGCGCAGAATAACGTCCAAAGGCCAATGTACTAAGGTTTTTTTCCTTTTTAGCATGCTCTAATTTATAATGAGCATTATTTTTTGCCAGTCGAAATTTCTTTAATTGTTTTCCCAATTTATTTGTTGATTGAATTTGGTCTTTTTTCTGCTTTTGTAAATATTTTATTTGCTTGTCAAAGAATTTTTTTTGATCAGAATCATTTGAGCCCGATAGCTGAGATTGTAACTGCTCAATTTTCTGTGTGAATCGACCTTCTTTAGCTGTTTCTGTTCTAAGTTGCCTTTCTAGTTCACTGATGTGTGTAAGTAGCTCTTTAGCTTGTTCTATATCTTGAGTGGCATCTTTTCGACGCCACCAATTTGCAATAGCGCCCAGTATATGTTCGATGAATGCAGCACCATTCGTTGCTGATTGTATGTCTGGCCCTTGAGCATTGCTACGGCTGCCGTCTTGATTTGTATGCGCACTGAGTGGTGATGAATCATGTTGATTCATGCTAGATTGTGCTGTGGGTATTGATGCACTGGTGTTAGTGAAATTTCCGGCAGATTTAGCGGTTTCTTTTGCAACACCTTCGCGAATCACTGATCGAGCATCGGTTTTTTCTCTTCTAATTTTTTTATCAGCATTCATTTGGTCCAGTGCATGCTGTTGATGCGCAGAAAGTATTATAGTTTGAGTTTCCTGTGCAAATTGATTTTCATCTAAATCACTTAATTCATCGTCGAAATGATCAGAAGCATTTGGAGAATTAGAGAAAGAAATTGTTTTTGTTGTTTTGGATTCTGAAGAGGTGGAGCTTATGCTTTCAGAGCTATGAGTATCTACATCTTTATGAAGTAGAGGCTTCCCGCCCAAATGAAACTGAGGTCGTGCAGATTTTTTCCCGGTAAGCGCCAACCCTGCTGATCGGCTAATGGTAGAAAAATTCAGATGATTAAATTGATCATTTGAAGTTGAGGAGGATGATTGTATTTCTATTATTGGTCCAGGAAATAGCGTTTGCAATTCCTCGTCATTTATTAATAGATCGTCTGTTGGTGGTTCTATTTTGCTCTTAAAGTTTGGTGAAACGTGAGTTTCTTCAACGTCATCCCAAGTAACAGGCGTGGCATAGCCGCTATTTGCTACAGCACTGTTAGTTTGGGAATCAATACTCGATGTACCCATTTCAGAAGATGAAGGTCGATCCTGAATAACAGAAAAATAATGGTTTTGGTTTTCCGGTATCGGTTTTACATGAATGATTCTTGTTGGGCTATGCAACGGATTTTTTAATGATTCTATGTGAGGGGATATTGCACGGATAGGTTCAATTGCAAGGACAGTGGTTAGAGGATGTATCTTGCCGCTGCTGATTGTTTCAAAAATATTTCGTCGAGCAGTAAAAGTATCGTGCCATTCTCGTTGTTGCAGACAGGCATCAATCATTGCAGCCATAGGATATGCGCTTTAAAAAGTTTTTTGTTCTTCCATCGTAGAAAGAAAACATCCTTAATATGCGCACAGATGCTAATAAAGAGAGGTTAATGTACTATGACTGGTTGATGACATTTTTATGAAAAAAAGCGAAAAAAGTCTATTTGTGGCAGCAATATTCTTTAAGAAAGAACAGAGTGAACAATCAAGATCATAGCAATGAGTAAAATAAAAATAGCGATAATACCTGCAATGATAAAATCGGTAGGCTTTCTTTTTTGAAAATCTTTTTCTTGATTTTGTCGTGTTTGAATACCAAATAAGGCGCCAAGAATACTTTTGACCATAGAAAAGAAGCCAGTTTCTTTAGTGGGTTCTGACATGATGTTCATCTTTGGATAATGTACAGTGAGATTTATGGCAGAAACGAAGAAAGCCCTTTTGAGGGCTTTCTTTAGTTTTGCTATACCACTTACGTAAGGAGGTTAGCTACCACACAGTGAAGAAATGTTGGGATTCACTAAGTCTTTACAGCCATCACAAGAAGCCAGTCCAGCTGCTGCTGCAATAAATGCTACAGCCATAAGAATTCTTAAAAGGGGAAGTTTTGCTTGTTTCATATAAGGCTCCTGGCGATTTTAACTAGTTGTATTCATTAAGTTTTGCTATTTTTCCATGGCTGGTTTTCGTGTTTATTAAGAATTAAGAAGGCCAAAGCAGCTTACCTTCTGAAACTCTTTTGTCTTTTTTTGCCTTACTTCCCTGATTCCTTCAGGGTTTAGTAGCAGCAAATCAAACAAAAAAGAAACAACACGATGGCTATTCTACTCTGTATATATGGCCCTATTCAAGGTCATTTTTGATAAGGCGGGGGATGATTCATTTTTTATGGTTGATACTCTTATTAAAACGCAGCCGCTACAATTGCATCAATGGCTTGAAAATCGATATGAATTAATCAGTTTATTAGGATATGGTGGCTGTTCCCGAGTCTATGGTGCAATTGATCATCAGTCAGCCGGTTATCTTCGGGTTGCCATTAAAGTGCTGCGAACTGATTTAACGATTAGGCAAAATACCCTTGCTGAAGAGTATGAAAAATTGCAGCGTATTCGCCATATCAATGTTGTACAGGTATTTGGAATCTCACAGCAGAATCTTTTTTTTGTGATGGAATTGCTGGAAGGTAGAAGCCTGAGTCAATTAATTGGTTACTATCAACAACAGGGCGGGCTGCCTAGGCATTGGGCTTTGTTGCTTACTAGGCAGTTGATTTCTGCGCTCACAACCTTGCATCGCGCTGGCTTAATTCACCGTGATTTAAAGCCGGGCAATTTATTTTTTAACAAGCAAGATGGGCAATTAAAAATAATTGATTTTGGTATGGCGCAAGAAAAAGAGATGCAATATGCAGGGCATTATTCTTCTAAATCCATGGATGCTCTAACGCCAGTGTATGCAAGTCTAGAGATGTTAAGCGGTGCTGATGCTGATGCTCGTGATGATATTTATAGTGCGGGTTGTGTTATTTATGAAATGCTGACAGGACGGCATCCCTTTGATCGATTATCAGCAGATCAAGCCGCAGTTTTAAATTTAGTACCAGAACCAATAGAATGGCTTAGCCAAGCGCAGTGGCATGTACTGTCAAAATCCCTAGTACTGAATAGAGAAAATCGAGTGGCAGATATATCAGAATTTTCTTCTGTATTTGAGATGCTGCAATAGTTTACAAAATTAAGTGTCCATTGAAACGAGGACAGATCATTGGCAATGTTCATTAAATGAAATGCGCTTGCAATGCTTCAACCCCGTTGCCGGTCCCACAGAATTTCTTGACCGCCGTTGTGACGCGCTAACGTGCGCGCACAAACAAATAACCAGTCGGACAGCCGATTTAAATAGGGCAGGATAAAACTGGGTTCTGGGTTGTGCTGAGTTTCAGCAGATTTAACTAGGCTATAGGTGTTGCGTTCTGCGCGACGGCAAATACTGCGGGCTAAATGGCAAGTGCTGGCAGCAATAGAACCACCAGGTAAAATAAATTCTTTCAGTGGTGGCAACACTGCATTCATAGTTTCAATTTGTTGTTCTAATTCAGTAATGCGTTTTTCAGGTATTAAACGCAATTGAGGTAAACAAAGCTCACCACCTGCGTCAAATAAATCATGTTGAATTTGTTTGAGCCACCGAGATAAAAATTCTGGTAATTCCGATTGCGCTCGCAGTAAACCTAACATACTGTTGAGTTCGTCTAGGGTGCCCAGCGCTTCAATGCGTGGGTGATCTTTTTCTACCCGTGACCCGTCACCTAATCCTGTGGTGCCTTGATCGCCCGTTCGGGTGTAAATTTTCGAGAGTCTGTGTCCCATAAAAACGGTCCTTTGGAGAGCCTGCTGATGACCATCAGTCTATACGATTTTCAATGTAAAACCGCCGATGGACAACTGAAATCCTTGGCGGATTATGCTGGGCAAGTCTTATTAATTGTGAACGTAGCCAGCCGTTGTGGTTTTACGAAACAATATGCAGGTTTGCAGCAGTTGTATCAAACTTATCACGGCCGAGGTTTTTCTGTGTTGGCTTTTCCCTGTAATCAGTTTGGTGGACAGGAGCCTGGCACCAATGAGGTTATTCAAACGTTTTGCAGTACTCAATATCAAGTGACTTTTCCCGTATTTGCCAAAATTAATGTCAATGGTGAAGGTGCGGATCCGTTATTTCAATATTTAAAAATTCAAGCGCCGGGCTTGTTAGGCACGCAAACGATTAAATGGAATTTCACTAAATTTTTAGTGAGTCGCAATGGTCAAGTATTAGAGCGTTTTGCTTCCAGAGATGAGCCGAGCAGCTTGGCAGGCGTCATTGAACAGTGTTTGTTAGTTTAAAATCGATAAACTCCTCCCTTTGGAAAAGGGGGATTTTCTCACATCAAACTAAAATTAATTACGACGCATTAATCCTGGTCGCCGTTGATTGTCTATTTCAATACTTAAGTGGGTCGATTCTTTTGAGGATAATTTCTTTTTCTCTCGATCGGGGCTGCTACGTTCTTGCATACGTAATTCTTCTATCGTGCCCTTAAATTTCTCAATTAAAGCATCGTAACGGCCTTGCGGATTATATTTAGTGTATTCGTTGAGTGCGCGAGAATAATAATAAACCGCCATTTTATTTTTTTCTCGTTGTAATGATTTTTCTGCTAAAGCCAAATGGAATGCCACGGCAATTTCAGTGGAAAGTGATCGCATGGTATGAATGAGTTGAATGCCTTCATGGCGAACAATTTTTTTCAAATTAATTGCACGTTCGGTAAAGCCACAAAGCTGATGTAGTCGTTTGCGAATGCGATTGGCTTTTTTCAAATCATTCGCGCCAATTTCACCAACGGATAAAATGCGCTCACTTTTGCTCACTTGTTGACGTTGAGCTAAGCGTTCATTGACTTGTTTAACCAGTAATTTATTGGAGGGAAATAATTTAATTTGGCTTTTGAGATGTTCAATAATTTCTTCCAATAACAATAAATGAATTTCTTTCGGAATATATTGTTCTGGCAGTTGATCAATTAAACCTTGCATGCGCTGAATAAATTCTGAATGTTTGGCATACAGAGATTGTTTTTGTTTGACAATTTTATTTTGATTGGCCGACAGATAAAAAGTACACACCAACGTGATGAGCATGGCAGCAATGATCCATAACATGGCAACAACACCTTTACAGCTTAAAAAGGAATCGATTGCTTAAGTCTAGTTGAATTGTCTGAAAAACGAGCGGTATTGCGTATTTTTTTAATGATTAAACAGTCGGCGTATGGCTTCGACTAAGTTCGTGGGGCGCGGTAGTTCAGTGGTTTCTTCATCATCCGTCGTTGTTAAGCTAGGTAACGCATTTTTGCTAGCAGCCGCTGGTATTATGGGGTGACTAAATACGGGTTGGTCGTCATGAAAGGTGCTTTGTTCATCCTGAATCGATGAGGTTGCGCTAAAATCTCCAAACCAAGTGTTGAGTGCCTTTAGGTCGTTGAATGAAAGTACGCCTGCCGATTGTTTTAATCTTAAGGTATCCAAAATATAGTCATAACGTGCATTGGCCAAATCTTTTTGCGCTGAAAATAGGTCTTGTTGTGTTTGCAGCACTTCGGTAATGCTTCGTTGACCGCGCTGATATTCATTACGCACAGAAAGTAGCACCTTTTCCCGTGATAATAAGGCAATTTTTTGTGCTTCAATATGTTGAATATGAGTGACGACATTGCGATAAAAACGTCGTGTACTCAAGGTTACTTGTTGTTCCATTGCTTCAGATAAGGCTTCTGCTTGACGTTCATGATGTTTGGCTTGACGAGCTAAACTAGAGGTTAATCCACCGGTATAAATGGGAATATTTAAATTTACGCCCAAAGACGTTGTTGTGGTTTCTCCTTGATTTAATACGCTGGTAAGACCATTGGATTGGGTTTGTGAATGGCTGGCAAAAAAATCAACCGTTGGCGCATGAGCGGATTGCTTCACTTCATAATCCGTATGTGCAATGCGTGCGGCTAAACGTAAAGATTGCAAATCTAGATTACGGGTTTTTGCCATTTGAACCCAGAGTGCGGGGTTGCTGGGCTGTGGTAATTCAATGGGTACATCCGGCGGTAATGCCGTCACATCAATGTTTGGGTTATGGGTTAATCCTTCCAGTGTTTCTAATGTTGCTTGATACGCGCCTTCAGCGATAATTTTAGCGGTTTGAGAAAGATCATAAGCGGCTTGTGCTTGGTAAACCTGAGTGCTTTGGAGTTGGCCTCGTTCAAATAGCGTTTGTGCATCGTGCAGTTGTCTTGTAATGCTGGTTTGGGTGACGTGAGAAAAACTCGCCTCATCTTGGGCGCGAAGCGCGCTGAAATACAGTTCAGCCACTTTCATGATTAAATCTTGTTGCGCTTTGATGAAATCCAGTCGAGCTTTATCAGTGACTAATTGACCCTGTTGATATTGATACCAGCGATCTAATCGAAATAGGGGTTGGGTTAAATTTACGGAAAAACTGGTGGTCGAAAAAGCTGAACTGCTGGTTTTTTTCGTTCTATTGGTTAAGCAGTTTACTAAGGGATTAATGTCTGAAAGCCCATATTGATTAACGCATTCTAAGGTATCGGTGAGTGTGGCATTGCCAATTTGGGCCAGAGTGGTGATCTGGCTGGTATTGCTGGTGCCATATTGGACATTTGAGTAGCTAATGCCGCCATAGATTTGCGGGAGTAGACCAGCGCGCGCGGCAGTTTTGGCTTCTGCGTCGGCAAAATAAGCTTCTCGCTGTGCGGTCCAAGTGGGATCATTTTTTAAAGCTTGTTCATAGACTTGAAGTAAGGTTTCGGTGTGCGCAGTTATGCTGGTAAAAATAAGCCATAAGGTTGCTGCCTGCCTCAGGATGGATTTTACAAAGGGGATACGCAACTTCATCAAGCTCATTATCAAACGCCATACATCACGAATAAATCGAACGTGCTTTTTATAATTGTATATTAATTGATCGATTCTGCCTCAGCGCTCTGCAATTATTTCATGGCCTGAGCTTTCAGGGGATGGACGACTTGTTTTTGTTGAGCGGCCAAAAAGTCTGATCTTAATAGGCCGTATAGCACCAGGTCGTAGCGTTTATCTTCTTTTAGCCAATGATTTCGCAAAATACCTTCTTGAGTCATGCCAATTTTTTGCATCACGCGCCCCGAGGCCATATTGTGCCCCATATGCTGTGCATTCAGTTTTTCAATATTAAATTCAACGAAGGCGAATCGCATCATTTCATAGGCTGCAAGTGAGGTATAACCTCGATTCCAAAATTCAGCACCAATCCAATAACCGAGATCAGCCAGTTGATGTTCTGGATACATTCT
>JAHFSE010000101.1 GCA_023265895.1 Gammaproteobacteria bacterium | reverse complement strand
TTCAATCCCTCAATTTAATCTATCAATTAAAGGAATTATCTCTTTTATAAAAATTGGTTACATTCACAATAATCACATAGTAAGGAATAATTATAATGGCATCTTTTCAGAAAACACAAAAACACGGTGATCACTCATCCTCATGGCTGCCGTGGAGTACCAATGTGGAATATTCTCCTCTGGGTAGCGCTACAGGTTATCACCCACCACGAGTTGCGTTATCAGATGGCATGCGAAAACCAAACACACAACAAGTATTCTCAAACGGAAAATTAGCGACTACATTACAACCAAAAGATTTTATACCTACTTGGAAAGAATGGTTTGCTATTCAAGGATATAAAATATTCACTCTAATAACATCACCCACACAATTGAATATTGCAGAGTTCTACGAAAGCACTTTAAAAAAAATACTAGATGAAAGCGGGAATATTGATTCATTTATTGATCATCTATTCGCCTATATAAAAGAAAACCGTCAACAGCTACAATCATCAAGGCTCATACCAAGAGAGCTATTAGATTCTTTAGATACTCATCAAGCCCTATTAAAAAATTATGCTCAACTATGTCAGAGATTTATGCAGACATTAGAGCAGCACCCGGCTTTTAAGCTACCTTATTACACCGATCATCCTGAACAAATTAACCAAGATAAATATCGGGCAATGACTAATTTCTGGGCTTATTTATTATTGGCTTATTGCTATAAAAAACCCATTACTGACGTTCATAAAGATATTTTAGCTTTGTGTTTATTATACCCGCTGACCGATAACTTAATGGATGATCCAACATTAGATACAGAAGCTAAAAATAACATCGCTAATTTTTTTAAAAATGCACCTGAGTTATTCAAAAGCAAAGGCAAACCGGACCTTTCTCAATTTTCACTGCCAGTGCAACAGCAATTAAAAATTATTCTTCTTTTAATTAAAGATATTCTAGAAATACACGCAGTAACGAATCACAATCCATGTGGTGTGCTAGATTCTCTGCATGCTATTAATGCCTTACAACATCTCAGCGCTAAATTACAGCAAAGCACGGAAACAAAAAATGCAGAAGCAATATTTGCTATTACCATGCAAAAAGGTGGTAGCGCCACGGTAGCTGATGCGCATTTTTTACATAGCGAAGAGGCAGATGCTTCTTTATCAAATATAGAATTTGAAATTGCATTGTTAGCGGGCGGATTAATCCAACATCTCAACGATATTGAAGGCATAGAGCAAGATACCAAAGATGGAATTAATACATCTGCAAGAAATCATTTTGAAAGAGTGGGTAATTTGGATGCCTTTGTTGGTGGTATTTTTCTTACGACCGAACGGGCCATTCAACAGTTAGCCTTATTGGATACTGAGGTATCTCATCGAGCAGCTGTCGTGTTAAAACTCTATCGTATGAAGTTATGCGTCACAGCACTGCAAAGTAGCGCTGAAAATCCTTGCAAACTCACACCTGAGTTTGTTCAAATTCTTAAAAATTTATTGCAAGTTCCTACAACTGCGGTTATGTCACTACAAGGATTAGAAAATCGATTATTCAAACAAGGCGCACTCACATCTGAGCAACAGATGACAGAAATTAAACAACATACTGAAAGTGTCGTTGCTACAATACAGTCTTCTGCAACAGAAGAAAATCATTCACCGTCAAGCAACGCTCTTTATTTTATTCTTGCCTTATTAATGATGTTGTTATTTTCTCAAATAAGCTCTGCTGAATCGATACTCATCGAACAAGATACTGGAACAAAGTTAAGCGCTAATGAACAATTCATCAGCATGTATCCAATGGTAATTCCTGGAGAAAAATTATCTAAATCCTTATGGGGACATACACTCAATAATTTATCTATCATGAGCGTGCAGCAGGGGCAGTTTTCTCCAATTCCATTTCAATTTGATGAAATGGATAAAATTGGCCGTATTTATATTAAAGGCACCTCAGAAAAAGGTCCGGCAGGGCCACTGAATCAATTAGATGCCAGCGATGAATTAGTGTTTATGCTGAAAGATGCGGGTGATTCAATTAAAACACTCTCAACTAATAACCATTCACGAATTTTACAAGAAATTATCATTCGTGCTGCAAATCAACTGCATTATATTTATTTGGTAGAGAATGATAATCAACGTGACACAATTGATTATATTCATACCAATTTAAAAACAGGTACCATTCAAACGCCTACAATTTCATTTAAATTCTCTCCCAATAATATGGCAGATGTGCAATATATTAAAATTCGCAACCAAAATGGTTATACGCAAAATTTGCTGGGTAAAATGGAACTTTCTGCTAGTGCAGGTATTTTTTCCTCTCTCTTCGTTACTAAATTAGACCTCAAAGAAAATATTCAAGCTGTGCCTGTTGGTATTAAAGATGGCCCGGTGCGTGCCACAATTCTATTAAGAACTAAAGTGAAATGGGCTGGTATTCCTTTATTCCACACAGATGTTTCTATGAGCTATTACCCCTACTCGATTAAGCTACCTTCGCGATTTTCAGCAGATAGCTTGAGCACCCTGAGTCATTTTGTATTTTTATTAAGAAATCCTAAAGTTGACCTTAATATTGATCTCGTCAATCTAGATCAAGGACGACTTTATTTTGACTCACTGAATAACACTCAAACTTACTGCATCATCGACGGTAATATGAGCCCAACTGAACAACGTGTTAATCAGTTTCAATTACCGGGGGATTGGGTTTATTTTCAACAAGCAAACAATACTCAAGCTTTGCTGAGCAGCCATATACCCATTGCTGAAAATGGCTTAGTAAATGAATTCTTAGCCGCATCTAAAGTCAATTATCGATTTTCTTACCAAGATCTTTCACCGAATAAAATACGCTTTTCTTTTCATTCAGAAGGCATACCTCAGTTGGCACTTAAAGCTCTACCGACCATTAGTCGGTTGGATATTACAACGGAAGGCAATTTAAAAAAGCTCATTGATACACTGCTAAATCCTAAAAATAGTGATGATTTAGCAACGCTCAACGATATTACTCAGGAAGCTATATTACAACTCAAACAACAACGACGTATTCAATCACCAACAGCACTGGCTCGGCTGCTGCTGGAAGATTTAAATCATATGAATATTTCTGGTGTTAATCGGGTACGCTTAAACCAATTGATTTATGAAAATATCAGCCGACTAGATACGCTTGAAGATTTAACCCTTAAAGATCAATTTAAAAACATGCGATTACTCGCCAATAAATATCAAATAGATTTAAATCAAGTGAATTACTCTGCAATAGACAGTGCTGTATGGTTTCCCGGAAACTCACTAGAAAATACCCAAATCGCTCAACTGGATTATTTATTGGCACAAGCACCCAGTATTCTCCCTACATCGACGGAGCGTATTGCAGATCACTAGGTATGACCTGTCCAGCAATAATAAAAACTGCCAACCTATTAAAATGGCAATTGCCCCTACCAGCATGAGCAGGTAGACTGGCCGGCCGGAAAAGAGGAGAGTTTGCCCTATGACCTTTGTTGTCACCGAAAACTGTATCCAGTGTAAATACACCGATTGCGTCGAGGTCTGCCCCGTCGATTGTTTCTATGAAGGCCCTAATTTTCTGGTTATTCATCCAGATGAGTGTATTGACTGCGCGCTATGCGAACCAGAATGCCCAGCCAAAGCAATTTATGCTGAAGATGAGTTGCCTGAAGGTCAAAAGGAATTTTTAGCGCTGAATGCTGAATTGGCGGAAAAATGGCCAAATCTTACTCGAAAAAAAGCAGGGTTACCTGATGCAGAAAGTTGGGATGGAAAACCTGGGAAAAAAGCGTTATTGGAAAAATAAAAAAGGCGGTTTAAACCGCCTTTTTTATTTACCAGCTCCCTGCCCTAATCCCACATCCATGTGAGAGCATCCTAAAAAACCTCAATCCATAAGTACGGACATCATGCCCATGTAACATCAATCCTTGACTTAATTCCCTTCAATGATGGAGCTCAACCCTAAGCACCTAAATAAACATTAGACCAATTTATCCAATAGTCCAAAAAATACCCTGAAAAAAATAACAATCCCTTTAAGTAGACGCCTTCCAAAAATTAACCGACTTTCTAGAGCTCATTTTTTCGGAAAATAAAGAAAGGGCGGCTAGCATACCGCCCTCACCTCGCTATCAGAACATCCTGTTCTTAACGCATCCTGCATCACACTCCATGTCCCCAGTCATCCTGACTAAGAATCCTTATATGCGTCCCTGCATGACCAGACCTAATCTATCAAAAAAAAATTTCCTCGCAATGGACTCACAAGCGAGAAAATCCATCTGCTGATTTTATTAAAACATTAATTTTACTTATAAATCAAAGGATTAAAATAAAATAACTGGCGGTACCACTCTTATTCTGCACAAGAAAATGGATGAATCACCCACACACATGTGAGAGATATCTCACATGTGCACCATCTTTTCTCTGCGTTTTTATATTCAATATTTTTTATGTTTTAGGATTAAGAGAATAAATAATCACCGGATAAACCTTGCTTCTCTAAAATATCACGCAAACGACGCAAAGCTTCTACCTGAATTTGACGCACACGCTCACGAGTTAAACCAATTTCATGCCCCACTTCCTCCAACGTACTCATTTCATAGCCACGCAAACCAAAACGACGAGCAACAACTTCTCGCTGCTTATCGGGTAACTGATCTAACCAAGAATCAATATTACCCTTCAGATCAGAATCCTGTAGTAATTCCGCTGGATCAGATATGACAGTATCGGCAATCGTATCTAGGATAGATTTATCCGAATCAAAACCTAAGGGCGTATCTACAGAAGATATACGCTCATTAAGCCCTAACATCTTTTTGACATCATCAATAGGTTTATCGAGTAACTCAGCAATTTCTTCAGGCGAAGGCTCATGATCTAATTTTTGAGTGAGCTCTCGAGCTGCTCGTAGATAAACATTTAATTCTTTTACCACATGAATAGGCAAACGGATCGTACGAGTTTGATTCATAATAGCTCGCTCAATGGTTTGCCGAATCCACCAAGTAGCATAAGTTGAAAAGCGAAAACCTCGCTCTGGATCAAATTTTTCCACCGCGCGAATCAGACCTAAATTGCCTTCTTCGATTAAATCCAATAGAGACAAACCACGATTAATATAACGACGAGCAATTTTCACCACCAGACGTAAATTAGACTCGATCATGCGCTTTCTCGCATCTTCATGCCCTTGTAATGCTCTGCGTGCAAAATACACTTCTTCTTCTGGAGATAACAAAGGAGAAAAGCCAATTTCATTCAGATAAAGCTGAGTTGCATCCAAAGATTTTCCAGCTGCCGCATCCTCTCGACGCCGCCCACCACTGCGCTGCTTAACTGATGATTCAATTTCAACCAATTGTTCGACGTCTAAATCAAAATTAGCATCAAATAGTTCACCTTCATCTAAATCACTTAATGCATCCAAATCACCGATATCATCAACAAGCAACTCATCATCATTTTTTATTAATAGGTGAGACACTTCATCAATGGCCGAATAAGATTTTCCTACTGCGCCCATAGAATCATCTATATCGAGATAATCATCTTCTTTTTCAGCATATGCCATAACGTGCTTCCTTCTTTGTTGTTGCTGATTGTTTTACTGCACTTCAAACTCAATGCATTAGAATTGAAGACAATGTTGAATTTGTCATATGCATGACTACCGCGCAGGTAGAAACTGCAGCGGATCTACTGGTTGGCCACTCTCCCGAATTTCAAAGTGCAATTTCGGTGTAGATGCCCCCACAGAACCTATTTCGGCAATTTTCTGCCCAGCTTTAACTATGTCACCTTCATGCACGAACAATTGACGATTGTGCGCATAGGCACTTAATAAACTATCTTCATGCTTAATAATAACCAAAGCGCCATATCCCACGAGTCCACGCCCACTATATACCACTCTACCCGCTGCTGCTGCACTGACAGGATCACCAGCATGCCCTTCGAAATCAAGCCCTTTATTTGTATCGGCTAATGGCCCACCAACAGAAAAACCTTTAATAATTTTTCCATTAGAAGGCCACACCCAAAGCATTTTTACTTTCTTTTTCAAGACATTACTATCTTTTTTTTGATTCAGTTTGTCATTATTTTGAATGGCTACATAACGAGACACGGGAACAGACGCTTTTTTATCTGATTGCAGACTACAAATGGAAGGCATTTTTTCATTCTTTTGGCAAGCCCTAATTCTCAGTTTTTGTCCTGAATGAATAGCAAACGGTGCTTTAATATGATTTATGTCAGCCAACTCTTGATATTTTTTTCCATGCTCACGGGCAATTGAAAATAAAGTTTCACCTTTTCTAACTTCATAAAAAACTACCTGTTTCTCCGGCTTTTCTATTTTTTTTTCCGCAATGATTTGTTGATGAAATGCCATTTGATGAGATACAGAATTTTTGCTTACACGCAAATCAGGCGCAGCATTACAAGCACTGAGCAGTATTATTAAAGCAATGGAAATAAAACGCTGTCTAATCATGGGTAAAGTTAAGCCTATTAAATTGCAGCAACGCTCAATTTACAGTAGAACAAAATGGACCGCTGGCCCTAAGTAAAGAAAGTATGTCTTGAACGCAAAACATCAGATCTATATTTTGTAACAAGGCATTCTAATGCCTCACTTAATCACTGAGAGCGCTGCTTGAGAAGCGCCACTGCATGACATGCAATACCCTCCTCACGGCCGATATAACCCAATTTTTCTGTAGTAGTTGCTTTAATATTCACGAACTCAACAGCGACCTGTAAATCTTCAGCCAAATATTTTTTCATTTGGGCAATGTAGTGAATCATCTTAGGCGCTTGAGCAATCAAGGTAATATCTACATTAGAAATACCATAATTTAACTGATGAGACCGCTGAATCACTTGTTTCAAAAGCTTTCGACTATCGATATTTTTATAGGCATCATCTGTATCTGGAAACCATTGACCAATATCGCCTTCTCCAAGAGCCCCAATAATCGCATCACATAAAGCATGCAATAAAACATCCCCATCGGAATGCGCTTCAAAACAATATTGATAAGGAATTTTTACGCCACCAATAATGAGATGATCTCCAGTCGTAAAACGATGCACATCATAGCCATGACCAATACGTAAATTCATATAACAACCTTCAATGATTTAAACGACTGCGTAAAATACTTTCAGCTAACAACAAATCTGCTGGATAGGTAATTTTAATATTATCGCTTGCCCCTTTCACCAATAGCGGTTGCTCACCTAACAACTCAATGGCATGAGACTCATCCGTCACCCATTGCGCTCGATGAATCGATTGTTGTAAAGCCCGTTGCAATAATCCAATGCGAAAAAGTTGTGGCGTTTGTGCACGCCATAACTGTGAACGATCTAAGGTACAAATGACTTGCTGCGACGTATTGGTTTGTTTAACCGTTTCCACCATAGGACAAGCCAATAATCCACCAATAGCGTGATTTTCGCATTGCTGAATGAGTGATTGGATATCTTGAAGAGAAACACAAGGACGAGCAACATCATGCACTAAAACCCAATCCTCTTGTATTGCCTGCTGCGCAAGCAGTTGAGTTAATCCATTGCATACGGAATGACAACGCTCTTGCCCACCTATCGCTGTTGTTATTTTGGTATGTTGGGAAATAGGAAGTGTTGACCAAATCTGATCGCCTTGAGCAAGGACAACAACAATTTGCTCAATCTCTGGAACAGCTAACAAATGATTTAACGTATACTCAATGACGGTTTTATCTAATAAGGGTAAGTAGGATTTTGGTTGTTGCTGTTGCATTCGAGCGCCAACACCTGCGGCCGGAACAACACACCAGTAACGAGGAGAGTTTTGATCCATAAATTTGAGTGAAGCGGTGAGGTAGATTAATCAATCCATAAGAAGAAGGATTCGTTATCCTTCACCATGCCTAAATCCAAGCGCGCTCGCTCTTCTATCACATTAGGCCCTTGCTTTAATGTTTGTATTTCTTGACTGAGCTGAGTGTTACGGATTCGCAAACGATTATTTTCTACCCGTTGATCCTGAATGTCATTTTTCATCTTTACCAAATGACTCACACCACCGTAACCAAGCCAAAGATCCATTTGCAGCCACACTAATAAAATAAGCTGAACGATAACAACCCCCCGCAACCAAGAGGGTAATAACCAAAATCGTAGGATCCATCGATTTAAAGCTAACATGACTACTCATCACCACATCAAAAAATATATATCCCAATACCTCAGACTAGTATGGCGTATTTTTAGGCTATTTCGCAAAGACTCAATTGAACCAAGTTGTAAATTCTTTTTTCCCTCGATAGGATGCACTCTCACGTACTAAACTTTCAATCCGCAGTAATTGATTATATTTAGC
>JAHFSE010000100.1 GCA_023265895.1 Gammaproteobacteria bacterium | reverse complement strand
TAATTCTAACTTTTTTCTGGCGTCCTTCAAAAAACTGATTCATAATACTGTTTAAATTTACAGTACATTGGTCGCGGTGTTCTGTAGCAGCTTGTGAGTCATCGTTCATTACTTTAGGAGTTTCATCATGGATATGAACAAAGAAAAAGCGCTCAGTGCCGCTTTGTCTCAAATTGAAAAACAATTCGGCAAGGGCTCCGTCATGCGCATGGGTGACCAAGTGCGTGAAGTCATGCCTGTGATTTCAACGGGATCTTTAGGTTTGGATATTGCGCTGGGCGTCGGTGGATTGCCTAAGGGGAGAATCATTGAAATTTTTGGGCCAGAATCCAGCGGTAAAACGACGTTGACCTTGCAAGCGATTGCTGAATGTCAAAAGGCTGGTGGTACAGCCGCGTTTATCGATGCTGAGCATGCTTTAGATCCGGTCTATGCGCAGAAATTAGGCGTGAATGTCAAAGATTTATTAGTCTCACAGCCTGATACTGGTGAGCAAGCTTTAGAAATTGCCGATATGTTAATACGCTCAGGTGCTGTTGATATGTTAGTGGTTGACTCAGTGGCTGCTTTAACGCCTAAAGCTGAAATTGAAGGGGATATGGGTGATCATCATGTTGGTTTGCAAGCGCGATTGATGTCACAAGCATTACGGAAAATTACCGGTAATATCAATCGCTCGAATTGCATTGCAATTTTTATTAACCAAATTCGCATGAAAATTGGTGTCATGTTTGGTAATCCAGAGACAACCACCGGTGGTAATGCACTGAAATTTTATGCTTCTATTCGATTGGATATTCGTCGTACCGGCGCTATTAAACAAGGTGAAGAAGTCATTGGCAGTGAGACTCGTGTGAAAGTGGTGAAAAATAAAGTAGCGCCACCTTTTAAACAAGTGGATTTCCAAATTTTATACGGTAAAGGTATTTATCGTATGGGCGAAGTTGTGGATTTAAGTGTGAAGCAAGGCTTAATCGAAAAATCCGGTGCTTGGTATGCCTACAAAGGTGAGAAGATTGGTCAAGGTAAAAGTAATGCCGCTCAATATCTTGAAGAGCGTCCAGAAATTGCTAAGGAATTAGATAGCCAGCTACGTCAATTATTAATGACCTCTGCGTTAGCCGATAATGTGATTGGTATTATTGGGCACGAAGAAGATTTAGCGGAAGTTGAATTAGAGATGTAATCGTCAGGTGGGTCAGCGTAAACAATTTTTTTACGTTGGCCCGTCCATATTTTTATGATCCCTTACAGCAGTCTATAGGATTATCACGAGACTAAGTTGTCGTTTAAAATAACGCTTATCCGCGATTTCTAATGTTTTTCTGATCATCTTGGGAAAAAATAATGACACACTATAGATCAAGCTTTGATTATCAAATGGATACCGCAGCTCGTGTACCTGTGGTACAAAGTTGGTCGCCTGCAGATACTGCTTTTCTGCAACATGCTCAACCACAATTTGCACAAAGGCAATCTGTTTCTAGTTTCACAGCGCCTTACTTAAGAACAGCTTCAGGTAGTATTTCTCATTTATCCACTGATCTGAATCTAGTGATTCAAGCTGCTGATCCACGATTAACAACGGCAAGTTTTGTTTGCCATTCGCCAAACTATATTGGGCAGTTAAGTCAGCCCGAAGAATTAATAGCACCAGAACCTGAAAGTTTACCCTCTAATATGCTGAGTAATAGAGTTTGGGTAGGAACATTATCGACACCCAACAGTGTGGGAGCTGCTTGTTTTTTGGAAGACGGCACACTACTGACAGCGTTACATGTTATCAATGACATTGAGCGTGCTTTTCAATATGGTTTTAATCCAAAAACAACCTATGAAGATCTATCCAAAGCCAATGTTATTTTTGTCAAAGGGTTGGCAGTTTATTCATATGCTATAGCAGGCGTTATTCATGACGGTACAGATCTATTAGCCAGTACCTCTGGATTACCAATAGGTTTTGACTATGCACGTTTAAGAGTAATTGGAAATCCATTGGCTGATTTAGGTCAAGGTTTATCTTTAGATCCCATTAATCATTTCAGTCATTGCATGTCTACAGACCCGCTATCGACTTTAGCAATCTCTGGCCCACAACTTGTGCGCAATACGAGAGGACAATTAACCGCTAAGCGTTATGTTTCTGTTGCAGATAATGAAGCGGGTTTAAGTAGCTTCTATCATTATCCTCAAGTTGGCAGACATCACACCGTACCTGGTTTTTCTGGTCAGGCTATTTTACCTTTAGCGCCCTATAAGACACCGCATCATATTTTGTATGCTATTCACTCTGAACAGGATCGTATGAGTGATTTTAAAAAGGGCATTAAAATTTCTGAGTATTTATCGAATCTATCGATTCCATCCTCTGCTTTTTTGCCCATTTCACATCAAGAACCGGATATTCGTCGTCATGCTCTATCAACAACGACCTACGAAGGATTAAGGCGTGGAGGCAAGGATAAAGAGGAAATAACTGAATTTTTAGCTAATTTAAGTGCCTTTGTAAAAGCTAATAAAGAATTACCCGCTAAACTTGTGCCCGAAGGATTGCAGCCGCCCTCAGAGGTTTTTTATTCAGATACTCATCAGTACCAACATTTTGAGCAGTCACGCAAAAAAGAGGGTTCCTATTTTTATAATTGCATTGCTAAGAATAATCGGAGTCTAGTGCTGAATGCTTTACTCAATGCGGTTAATAAAATAGTGAGTGAATACTACCAAACCCATCGCGCCGCTATTAAGCCTGTTGCAACGAATTTTGTGGTTGATTTAGGGTTTAATATTGGCTTTGATCTTAAGGCCAACAAGCATACAACTTGTGTCCAGCTGCAAGGATTCAGCGGCGCAGCCTATCATATTTTTCCGATAGATATTTCAAATGGCACCCCTAAAAATACCGTTGTTATTAATGCGCGGGATATGTTGAAGAAGACGTAAGCTCAATAGATTTCAATGAGATTTTCTGAGATGAGATAACTTTGGTTGTGCTCTCATCTGTGCGTGTTAGAATATAAGCGTTTTGTTCTAGTAGATGGATGTAACTATCAGAAGCGTTGGTGAGGGATCAGGTCATGGATGAATTTTTGCGGTTTTTTTTGCCAATTTATTGGATACTTTTTTTTTGCGTTGTGCTCTTTTTTCGAACTTATGTGGTTTGGCGCAGGACAGGTTTTAATGCCTATAAATCATTAATACAATCTGGTGTGCATGGCGTAATTGTTTTTTATAATAAGAGTATGCCTGTTATCAGCACAAGTGTTGTAATTGTGTATAGCTTTTTCCCTCAGTATTATTTTAATTTGGCGCCTTTCCCTTTGTTTCAGCATGATGCTATTGCGTTGTTAGGCGTGTTATTTTTGCTTTTTTCACTGGGTTGGATTTGGTTCTCGCAATCTCAAATGGGAGATGTTTGGCGTCTTGCGCCTAAAGATGCAAGCGCTGATTATTTAGTGAGTTCAGGTATTTTTTCACGTTCTCGAAATCCCATTTTTCTTGGTGTCAAAGTAAATTTAATTGGTATTTTTTTAGTTTTACCCAATGGTGTCATCTTTGCTTTAGTTGTGATGGGTTGGGTATTGTTAGATGTGCAGGTAGCCTTGGAGGAAGAGCACTTGTTAAGTCAGCATGGTGAGTCTTATAAAAATTATTGCAGTCGAGTAAGGCGTTGGATCTGAATATTCTCATTTATATCAATATAAGGTTTTAAAATTTCATAGCCATTAAATTCTGCTTCGAGAATCGACATTAAGGTATAAGCGCCGACGAATTTTCTGCTTAGAAACATGAATTCTTTGGGAGGCAAACTAAAGTAGCGGGAGCTCGCTGATTTTGTAGTTTGTTTAATCATTCGAGTCGCTAATTCGCTGCGAAGCCAACTATATTCTCCTAACGGATTGAGGTATTGAGGTTGGACATGGCCTTTGTCTGGGTTAGAGAAGGGCTCTATTGCGATGTAACATAATTGCGCAAAGGATTGAATGATAGAATTTGGTGTTGTTGGTTCTAAGAAGTTTAGGTTAAAAATAGCGTTTTTGATGCGTTGCTCATCATGAAAAAATGCACCGGTAATCAATTCTTTTCCTGCGCTTAAAAGCTCTGTGCTGAATGTTTTAATCGCGCCAAAATCTAGTAATATGATGCGGTCTATTTGTTCAGCATTGCCGAGTTTAACAAAATAATTACCAAAATTAGGATCTGTTTGCATTTCTCCCCATTCAAAAACTTCTTTCCAGCATAAATCTATACAGGCTTTGGCAATAGCATTTTTTCTTATTTGTGGCAGTTGCTGAATTTCAGCTGAATTGAAATGAAGTCCAGGTTCGTAAGCGGTGGCTAATACTTTGTGAGAGCAGTATTCTGCATAAACTTTGGGTACGATAAAACGGGAATCTTGCGCGAGTCGTTGATAAAAACATTCGGTGGTTTGTTTTTCTAAAGTGTAATTTACTTCACGTTTCATCATGGCACGAATTTCATCAAGCCATGCTTCGAATTCTTTTGTAATAGGTACTAGTTGAGTTAATGCTAATAATTGTTTCAATGTATTGAGATCTGAGTCGATCGCTTCTGCAACGCCAGGATACTGTACTTTGAAGCAAATAAGGGTATTGTCGCTGAGTCTTTTTGCAAGATGGACTTGTCCCAAACTGGCGCAACCTATGGGATTTGGATCAATATAAAATTGTTGTAATACTGCTTCACCCAGTTCGTTTGCAAGTACGCTCCGAATTGTACACCATTCTAAAGCGGCAGTTTGATCTTCTAATGTGTGTAATGCGTCGGTAATTTCCTTAGGTAAAAAATGTTCCCCCCATAAAGCTAACATTTGACCTGCTTTCACAATGCTGCCTTTGAGTTTTCCTAATTCATTTACAAGATATTGTGCTTGTTGAGATAAAATTTCTTTTTGTTTTCGTTGTCGGGCCTCTTTATCTGAGGAGAATAAATTGATTGCAGATAGTGTGGCTAAGCGTGTGCCTGCAATGACGCTTGCTTTAGCAAGCGAAAAGCGACGTTCAAAGCTACCGGTTTTTAATTTATTGACGGTAATGGTTGGTGGTTTAGGTGGTCTATCAGTCATGAGATTTTGCTCGTCATTGCAGAGGCGGTGCGCGCATGGTACGCAGTTTAAATCGGTGGCGCAATTTTATTCCTATTGGGCCTTTATTCTACTCATCGTGAGTCATGCATTGGGTGACAACTTTGACGTATCATCACAGCATTTTTAATGATCGATAGGTTGTTTATGTTAGCCATTTTATCTCCTGCAAAAACCTTGGATTTTGAATCTCCTAATCCTTGTCAACAATTAACGCAGCCGCAATTTTTAGCAGATGCCCAGCAGTTAATTGAGTTATTGCAAAAATTATCCCCAACAAAAATAGCATCCTTGATGCAGCTCAGTGATGCTTTAGCTCAGTTAAATGTTGCGCGTTTTTCTCAATGGCAACCTCCTTTTAGTTTAACTAACGCACGACAAGCCATTCTGGCATTTACGGGTGACGTCTATGTTGGTTTGAATGCAGAAACATTATCAGCGCAAGATTTAGTTTTTGCCCAACAACAGTTAAGAATATTATCGGGTCTTTATGGTATTTTGCGGCCATTAGATTTAATTCAGCCGTATCGTTTAGAAATGGGTACCGCGTTGGAGAATCTACGGGGTAAAAATCTCTATGCCTTTTGGGGACAGCAACTCACCGATGCGATTAATCATCAATTGCAGTCTACGGATGCTGTTTGTTTGGTGAACCTAGCTTCTCACGAATATTTTAGTGTTTTACAACCCAAAAAAATCATTCGTCCGATTATTACGCCAGTTTTTAAAGACGAAAAAAAAGGTGTATTTAAAGTGATTAGTTTTTTCGCTAAAAAAGCGCGAGGTCAAATGGCGGCTTATATGATTCGTCATCGACTCACTCAGCCAGCAGCATTGCAGTCATTTTCGGTAGATGGATATGAATATCGTCCAGCTTTATCATCTGAGTTGGAGTGGGTATTTTGCCGGGAGGCGCCCTTTTCGAACTCAGATTAAGTATAAAAATTAATGATCTAAATAACGTTCTGCATCCAGCGCAGCCATGCAGCCGGATCCAGCTGAAGTGACCGCTTGGCGATACACTGAATCAGCCACATCACCTGCGGCAAATACGCCGGGAATAGACGTAGCGGTTGCATTTCCCTTAATGCCTGAGTGTACAACTAAGTAGCCTTTTTCCATTTCAAGCTGATCAATAAAAAGAGCCGTATTAGGTGAATGACCAATGGCAATAAATACACCGGTTAAGATCTCTTCTTTCGTTTCGTTGGTAATGACGTTTTTTAATCGAATGCCCGTAACGCCAGAATCATCACCGAGCACTTCATCTAAGGCGTGATTCCATTCAATCCGTACATTACCCGTGCGTGCTTTTTCAAATAAACGATCTTGCAGAATTTTTTCGCCGCGCAGTTGATCGCGACGATGAATTAAGACCACCTCTTTACAGAGGTTAGACAGATACAAGGCCTCTTCTACAGCAGTATTTCCACCGCCTATGACAGCGACTTTTTGGTTACGATAAAAAAATCCGTCACAGGTTGCACAGCCACTGACACCTCTACCCATAAATGTTTGCTCAGAGGGTAAACCAAGATATTTGGCGGAAGCACCCGTCGCAATAATCAATGCATCACAGGTGTAATCATTTTCATCGCCTTCTAATAAGAAAGGACGTTGTTGAAGGTGACAGCGATGAATATGATCCACAGCGATTTCAGTATCAAAGCGTTCTGCATGTTGCTGCATTCGAACCATTAAGTCTGGTCCTTGTAAACCTTCAACATCGCCTGGCCAATTGTCCACTTCTGTAGTTGTGGTAAGTTGGCCACCCATTTGCAATCCGGTGATGAGTAAGGGTTTCAGATTTGCTCTTGCTGCATAAATTGCGGCGGTATAACCCGCAGGTCCAGAGCCTAAAATAATTAAGCGAGCATGTTTTTTTGGTTTCATAAGTCAGTCATATCATTGGGTCACGTTAAATGTAGAGCAGCTAAATCTTATAGCGCCGCAATATTTTGCAACAGTTATATAGGCTGGCTGCCGTTGGCTGTGCGGATTATGCGAGATAAAAGTCATCTTCTCCAGAGGATTTCCACTAAAATAAAACGAGAAAGTCTAGTGTGCGTATGAGAGAAAAAATCAGTAGACTACGCGGCTTCTTAAATCATGATGTATTTAAACAATGATAAGCAAATCCAATTTTGCATGAATTTTGCGCAATAGATTAACGAGGCCCCTGTGAAGAGCAAAAAGCGTTTAGCGACTAAGAAACAAATGAATCAGATGACCGAACGACGATTGTCGCAAGAAGGGCACTTAGCGCACTTGATTCAAGAAAGTTTATTAGTGGGTTTATTAGTAGTGTTGGCTTTTTTCATGATGACGTTGGTGACCTATCAACCAGAAGATCCTGGTTTCTCTTATTTAGGCTCTCATCCTCAAATAGAAAACGCCGGTGGTCGTGTGGGTGCTTGGATTGCGGACGTCAGTCTGTCTTTATTTGGCTATTTTGCCTATATATTTCCACTGCTGTTAGGCTATCGAATTGTTTCATTATTACGATATCGAGAAACGCATTCTGAAACGCCTCTGTTGCCCATGTTGCTGTTGAAAAGTGTGGGTTCCCTATTATTGTTATTGTCGAGCGCAGGATTAATGGCTTTGCATTTTGAAGGTCATTTTTTACCAAATGGTGCGGGTGGTATTCTTGGTTTAGAAATTTCACTTTGGGCCATTCAAACATTAAATCCCTGGGGTGCTGATTTAATGTTGTTAGCAGTTTGCCTCATGGCCTTGACGGTTGTATTACATGTTTCCTGGCATGCGGTTGCACAAAAAATACGAGCAGGATTTGTTTTTGTTGGGCAGGGTCTATTGAGTATTTTGCGCAGCCGCAAACGAATTCATTTTGAAGATGCAGATAACGAAGCAGATGACATTGATGAAGCACCTGTGGTTCGGCCTAAACCGCGTCGTAAAGCAGTTGCATCGGTTGTTATGGATACGAATGAAGGGGATGAATATGAACCTTCATTAGGCGATTTAAGCATGGTATTCGATGAGCCACTCAGTCCTCGATCGAGTCTACGTGAAGTGCGTCAAGCGGTTGTCGCAGAAAAAAATAAAGCGCCGGTCATCTTACCCAAAAATACCACTAAAATCGCTGCATTTCCGAAACCCATAGAGCCAAGCCAGCGCGCGCAAAAAGAAAAACAGCACAGTTTATTTGCCGCAGATGATGTCAGTGGATTACCGCTGATGACTTTATTGGATCCGCCGGACAAGACCAGCAAGCGCGGTTTTAGTCAAGAGCAACTTCAAGGCATGTCACGCTTATTGGAGCTTAAACTCAGAGATTTTAATATTGAAGCGGAAGTGGTTGCTGTTATTCCAGGGCCTGTAGTAAC
>JAHFSE010000007.1 GCA_023265895.1 Gammaproteobacteria bacterium | reverse complement strand
TTGTTACATTGAATCGTTGGCATTCTTGTCTAAAAATCGACTAATTCTTGCTTCTTTGATGGGTAGTGACAGATCTGACAACCAAAACATAACACTGAGTTAACCTGCTAGCTGCAAGCCTTTACGGCTTGCAGCGGTTTTACCTATGGGGCACAAGAGCGAAGCGGGCCCCATAGGTAAAAAGTCGGGTTCAACACTTTGTATCCTTCCCCTGGCAACAAAAACGGGTAAATTGAGGCCCAGCTTCAGCGCCACTGAAGCCCTCTATCCGGCAGCTCGATTCAACATAGGTTTCCATCTACAAAACCGTTAACAAGTGAGAGCGCCGTATAGACTCTTTAAGGGATAACTCGAACAGTCACCTGGGCCTCGAGCCCGTATAATGCAAGGCGGAGTTAACTTATCATGAATCCTCAAGAAGCGAAATCGACCTCAGTAGGCGTGGATACCGGCAAGCAGACATTGGATATTTATATTCGGCCACAGGGTGAATTTTTTTCAGTCAAAAATGATGCAGCAGGAATAAAAGAAGCGATTAAAAAAATAAAACCTTATTCCCCGGCCCGCATCGTCATAGAAGCAACAGGGCGCTTAGAATGGCCGTTTGTGGAAGCCTGTCTTAGTCATCAACTGCCTATCATTATCGTAAATCCGCTTCAAATAAGACGTTTTGCAGGCGCGATAGGGCAGCAGGCGAAAACTGATAAATTAGATGCGAAATTAATCGCGCACTTTGGCGAAGCAGTACAACCGGAGGTGACGCCGATAAAACAAGAAAATGTCAGATTAATAAGTGATTTATTGGCCCGTCGACGTCAACTGATAGAGATGTCGACGATGGAAAAGAATCGGTTGCAAATCATGCCCAAGCCACTGCATAAAAGCATAGAAAAGCTGCTGAAATTAATCACGAAGCAAATAGATGAAATTGAATCGGAATTAGAAAAGCAAATAGATGCGACGATTGAATGGAAAGATAAGCGAGACATTCTTCAAAGTGTCCCTGGCGTGGGGAAGGTGCTTACGTACGCGATATTAAGTGATTTGCCGGAGCTGGGTGAGCTGACGAACAAAGAGGTGGCTGCCTTGGTAGGTGTGGCGCCCTTTAATAAAGAAAGTGGAATGCTGAAAGGAAAACGAAGCATTCGAGGCGGACGCAGTCGGATTAGAACAGTGCTGTACATGGCAATGATGTCAGCGATTCAATGTAATCCTACCTTTAAGCGACACTACGAGCAGTTGAAGGCGGCAGGCAAACCCTCCAAGGTGGCATTGGTTGCCTGTATGCGAAAGCTTATTGTGGCGCTGAATTCCATGGTTAGACATGGTACCTATTGGAACGAAAAATTAGGCTCAAAAAGTTGACTTTTAACCACAGTCACTTGTTAGAATTATTAGGCTGCTTTTATCCCGGCTTAGGTTGTGTAATCTGGGGTATAGCAATTAGTTGGCTTATGCTACAAAAACTTGATTGTAGCCGGATTGCTAACGAATACAAGTGAAGTTCATCTATGAGTTCAAGTTGTGATAAAGGTCTAGCATCTTTGTTAGTTTTGTTTAATTGCATACTTTTCCATGTGAGCTTGCAGGTGTTTGGGGATTTTTGGCCAATGAAACTCCCCATCGCTATCCCATGACTTTGAACCCCTAATAAGGTCAAGGTTAAGCAGTTCATCTCGGAGCGTGTCGTGAGGATATAAGTACCATTTGTTTGATGAATTGAATGCAATGTGGACATTTTTGTTACTGTATTTTTGGCTGACGGTGAGTCGACCTTTTAATTGTACTTTAAGGAACGTGTCGCCGTTAATGTGACATGCTATAAAGTCTGCTCCTTGCCAATCATCGCTAAGTCGAATGCAATTGAAGCCATAGTTCGCTAGTTCGGCCGCGACCTTATGGAAATTATAATTTTCTTTTTGACGAGAATTTAAATCTTCGTAATTGACTCTTTGAAACATGGTGCGCCTCTAATTCTAACACTCAGTTAAGGGGGCTGACTGGCTGCGCGCAGCGCAGGTAGGCAGTCCCTCCCTTAAACTATTTGTTATAAATTGCACTTTTTAGAAAAATAGCGCATTGCCTCACGCTGCCTTTGTCAGCGTTTCGGATACTGCTGCGCTTGAATAGAACCAATGTAAGCCAATTGCACCACCGGCGCAAGTTTGATGCTTAGCTGCTTTTTGCATGCTTTGAATGATTACGCTAGCACCAAAGCCAGCAGGATTGGCTGCCACGGATTACCCATTTCTGTGCTGGAAAAGCAGCAAAAAGCTGATTTTGGTTGCCCGAAGCCTGGC
>JAHFSE010000099.1 GCA_023265895.1 Gammaproteobacteria bacterium | reverse complement strand
ACTCAGGGCGTTGCTATTTTAGGGATACGTCAATTAGGTATGAAGCATTGGGATGGTTTTGTGGATGGCTCTTGGCTGAGTCGTTTTTTAGATCAGCAGAAAATCAGCTTTGACCATCGGTTACAGTTGACCCAAGTGAGTATTTGGCTAAATTATCGCAAACCATTGATGAGCTCTGCTTCTGGTCAATTAACTTGGCCTGGCGGCATAGCCCATTATTCGATGAATGAAAAAATGCAATCGGTGCAATTTCCCGCTTTAACGGGATCCTTTTCTCATGAGAAGGATCAGCTTCAGCTGGCTGTGACAGAAACTCGAACACAGGGCTCAGTAGTGCAGTTCAGTGTGACTGCTGATGGTTGGGGAAGTGCTATGGTTTTCAAGCGTATGTTGAAATTAATAGGGCAGTTGAATCAAAAAGCCAAGGGTGATGAATTATTATTTACCTTTCGAGAAAAAATATTTTAGATTAATTTTTATACGATTCCTCCTATTTCCTGCTCTTTTTTTATTCATGTCTAATTTGTTTTTCCAATCAATAGGCAAATCAAAAACCTATCAACTATAGTTCCTGTAGTTTTGATCTCCTTATTCAAGCGTATTTTTAAAAGATGAGAGGCAATCAGAAAAAATGAGAGTGGCCCGTTATATAACAGTGTTGGACCATTATCGAGCACACGGGATAGAGTGGATGTCGGTGCTATTGGTGGTGTGCATTGCTTATTTTTTGGCGGAAGCCACTTGGCCTATTTTAATGCCACCGACGGTTGAACCAATGACAATTCCGTCGGCTTCAAAATTACCCACGCAAACAGCAGCAGTGGATATTCATGGGATTCAAAGTTGGAATTTATTTGGTGTGCTGGGCGCATCTCTGTCGCAGACAACACAAACAGCACAAGTAGAAACTCAATTACAGCTTACATTACAAGGCGTTTTTCGTGCGCCACAAGCAGACAATTCTACAGCAATTATTGCTCAGCTGGGTGATAACGGTGTGTTATATCGCATTCATGACTCGCTACCGGGTGGTGCTATATTAGATCAGGTTTTTGATGATCATGTGGTGTTAAGTCGTAATGGTGCTTTAGAGACGTTGAAGTTTCCACAACCCGATGCTGTGTTAGAAGCGACTAGAAATGATGCTCAATCTTCTTGGCGGCATGGGACTGAAAAAACAACTAAAACTCAAGTGGGTCAGTTGTTAGCTCAGGCGAATAAACCGGACGAAAAAGAATTCATCGAAGCATTAAAAATAGATTTACAGAAAGATCCCACTACGACGCTGCATGAATTAGGATTAACGCCGCGGACAGCGAATCAGGGTGGTGGTTATTTTATTGCTTCTGCTGCATCGGACGAATGGATGACGAATGCGGGTTTAAAGCAAGGTGATGTGGTACGCAGCATTAATGGCCATTCTCTGGGTGAAGTCGCATCCGATCGATTGTTATATCAATCATTTCTATCTTCGCCTTGGTTGCAAGTGGAAGTGCAGCGAGGTGTTCGCCGCTTCAGTGTTCGCATTAATGTTCCGCAATCGTAAGTGGCATTTAGTAAACCAGGTTATTGATTATGATGAAGCTGAGAAAAAAACAAACCCTACGCAATAAAATACGATGGTTGTGTTTAGGTTTATGGATGATTGGTCTGGTAGGATTTTCTGCTGAACCACAGACTTGGAAATTAAATTTGAAAGACGCGGATATTCGCGCGTTTATTACCCAAGTGTCGGATATTACGGGTTTGAGTTTTATTGTCGATCCGCAAGTCAAAGGAAAAATTACTGTTATTTCTTCCACTGCTATGTCTGCGAGTGGTGTGTATGAACTTTTACAGGCTGTGTTACAAGTCCACGGTTTTGCGGCTATTCCTAATGGAAAAGTCATTAAAATTACTTCGGATGACAATGCTAAGCAGGATGCAATTCCCTTAGACCAATCAAAAAATATCAGCGGCGATGCTTTAGTAACTCGAGTCATTCCTATTAAAAATACGCCAGCTGAAGAGCTCGTTGCTATTTTACGACCTATGATTGCGCAATACGGACATTTAGCCGCCGTGCCTTCTTCTAATGCGTTAATTATCAGTGATCGTGCGGCTAATATTAAACGCATGATTGCTATTATTAATCGTCTCGATAGTTCAGAGAGTGAAGCGCTTGAAGTGGTGCAATTAAAAAATGCTTGGGTGGGTGATGTGTTGCATTTGTTAGAAGATTTAGAGCCCGTCGATACGGGAAAAAATCAAGGGAAGTCCAGTGGTGGTGCGAGAGTAACCGTGGTTGCTGAGGAGCGTACCAATCGTTTAATTATTAAAGGTGAAAAATCTGCGCGTGCACGGATCCGTGCTTTAATTCAAGAATTGGATCAACCCACGACCCATACGACTGCAACAAAAGTTGTTTATTTGCGTCATGCAAAGGCAGCCAATGTTGCGGAAGTCTTAAAATCATTGGTGTTAGGTCGTACGGGTCAATCCAAGGATGCACCTGCTGCGCAAATTAATATTCAACCGGATAATACTTTAAATGCACTGGTCATTCATGCAGATCCAACGGATATGAAAGAATTAGAGGGCGTCATCAATAAATTAGATGTTAGGCGAGCGCAAGTACTCATTCAGGCTGCGATTGTCGAAATCTCTGGAGATATTAATCATGCGTTGGGAATTCAATGGGCATCCTTAAATCCACAAGGGGGTGCTGTCGGTGGCATTAGTTTTTCTAATTTAGGTAATAATCTTAACCAAGTCGTCGCTGCAATTAGTGGTCATCCCACGAGTGGATTGGCGGATGGCATCACATTGGTGGGCGGTAAAGAAGGGAGTGGTGGGCATAATGGTTATGGTGCTTTGCTACAAGCTTTAGCAAAATCTTCTAATGCTAATTTGCTCTCAACCCCCAGTATTATGACCTTAGATAATGAGGAAGCTAAAATTGTCGTTGGTCAAAATGTGCCTTTTATTACCGGAACTTCAACCAATACACCCAATGGCGCCAGCAATCCTTTTCAAACCATTTCTCGCGAAGATGTGGGATTAACATTAAAAGTTATTCCTCAAATTTCCGATGGTGATGTGGTGCGATTGCAAGTAGAGCAGGAAGTTTCTTCTGTAGTACCTACTTCTGCTACGGTGCAGTCAGCAGATTTAATTACTAACAAGCGTTCGATTAAAACCACTATTTTAGCGGATAACGGCGAAACTATTGTCTTAGGTGGTTTAATTCAAGATGACGTGACAGATTCAGAAAATAAAGTCCCTCTGCTCGGTGATATTCCTTTTTTAGGGCAGCTTTTTCGCAGTACCACTCAATCTCATGTGAAGCGTAATTTATTGGTTTTTTTACAGCCCAGCATTATTCGAGATGCCAATGCCATACAAACAAACAGTACACAGCAGTATGAGCATTTGAGAAGTATTCAATTAGAATCTGATGAGCGGGGTATTTTTCATCGCCGAAAAAATACTGTGGCGCCGCTGCCTCATAAAATGGAGCAACTTTATCAAGGGCGTTAATGGGAGAATGGAGTTGTATGATGCGCATTCATACTTTACAGCATGTTTGTTTCGAGGGCTTAGGTTGTATCGCAGATTATTTTAAAGCACGGGATGCGCAATTTTCTAAAACATTGATGTCTGCTGATCCCTCTTTCCCCGGTGTAGAATCAATAGACGGCCTTATCATTATGGGTGGGCCTATGAGTGTTTACGAATCTCAGCAGTATCCCTGGCTAACACAAGAGCAAAAATTTATTGAAGCAGTGATGAAAGCTAACAAACCCATTGTTGGAGTATGTTTAGGTGCGCAATTAATAGCGAGTGTATTGGGTGCAGCAGTGAAGAAAAACGCCCACAAGGAAATTGGTTGGTTTCCTTTAACGCCGACGGACGAACACCCAATAGCCCAACAATTGCCGCGCTCAACACCGGTTTTTCATTGGCATGGTGATACGTTTGATTTACCTCAAGGCGCATTAAAATTAGCTTCTAGTGAAGCCTGTGCCAATCAAGGTTTTATTGCGAGTGATCGATGGTTGGGATTGCAATGCCATCTAGAGGTGACACCAATACTGGTGCAATCATTAATTGAACGTTGCCGCACAGATTTAACGGCAGATCAGCCATATATTCAAACACCCGTTGAAATGCTTTCTCACGTACATTACCACCAAGACGCCAACAAAAGTATGTTTGCCTTATTGGATCAATTGCCTTGGAATTATGATCAACAGAAGATGGCTCCACAGGCAGGACTCGAACCTGCGACCCAGCGGTTAACAGCCGCTTGCTCTACCGACTGAGCTACTGTGGAATAAGGGTCAAGCGACTCAGGCCGCGTATACTAAAGAGCCTAGTAGATTGGGTCAAGTCTTGCGAATTAAAAATATCACTAAGATGTGACTGCATGTTGAATGCGTGTCAAAGCATCTTCTAAAGTTTTTAAATCAGTAGCAAAAGACAATCGACCATAACCTGGTGCACCGAAAGCAGAGCCAGGAACAATCGCAACGCCCGCTTCTAATAATAAAAATTCAGCGAAGGCGATATCGTCTTCAATATTCGGCATCCGCTCAATAATTGATTGAAAATTAGGGAAGGAATAAAAAGTACCATCCGATGGCATCACTTGCACACCAGGAATGTTAGACAAAAAATTAAAGACAAATTCGTGGCGTTGTTGAAACGCTTCAACCATCCTGGTGACACAATCTTGTGGGCCATCTAAGGCGGCTTGCGCTGCGGCTTGAGCTATAGAAGTAGGATTTGAAGTGCTTTGCGATTGAATTTTATTCATCGCACCGATTAAACCCGCAGGGCCTGCAGCATAGCCAATTCGCCAGCCGGTCATGGAGTAACTTTTAGATACACCATTAACGACGATGGTGCGCTCATATAATTCTGGACAAGCCATTAAAATATTGTGGAAAGCTTCTTTTGCCCACCAAATAGGTTCATAGATATCATCGCTGACGATCCAAACTTGAGGATGTTTGAGCAACACAGCGCCGAGCGCTTGTAATTCGTTTTTGCTATAGGCCACACCGGTTGGATTGGATGGGCTATTTAAGACGAATAATTTAGTTTTTGGTGTGATAGCAGCTTCTAGCTGTGCGGGGGTGATTTTAAATTGTTGTTCTATGCCAGCAGAAATAATAACAGGAACCGCATCAGCGAGCAGTGCCATATCGGGATAGGATACCCAATAGGGTGCTGGAATAATCACTTCATCGCCAGGGTTCAGCAGCGCGAGAAATAAATTAAATAAACTGTGTTTTGCGCCGCAGGAAACCAAAATTTGTTTTGGGGTATAGGCCAGCTGATTATCGCGCGCAAATTTTTGGATAATGGCTTTTTTTAATCCAGGTGTACCATCCACTGCGGTATATTTTGTTTGGCCGTCGCGTAAGGCTTGAATGGCTGCTTCTTTGATATGTTCTGGGGTATCAAAATCTGGTTCACCCGCACCTAAACCAATGATGTCTTTACCGCTGGCTTTCAGCTCAGCAGCGCGTGAAGTAACAGCTAACGTTGGCGAGGGTTTAATGCGTTGTACGCGATCAGACAGACTCACGGCGGATTCCTCTTAGTGAAATGGATCAATTAGCCAAAATAGACGGCGGCTTATGATACGGGAATTTATGCTTGAAGCGAATCATTTTTAGCGGCTGTTAGCATCTATGAGGATTCTTCTGTGTATAATGCGCCCCGCTCATTTTTTCTTAACTCTGGGAGGCGACCGACATGACCCTCGATTGGCTGCATATTTTATTAGTCGTGCTGTTGATTGGCTTAAGCCTATATCAGATATTGAATAAGCAGCAGACGAAGCCACCATTGCCAACCTTATCTGAGCTGCATGCACCGGTTGCTGAATCCGCTTTGCAGTGTTTGAGTTTATTGCAGAAAGAAGCCCGTTTGATCGATTTTTTACAACAAGACTTAACCCATTTTTCTGATGCTGAGGTGGGGGTTGCTGCGCGAGTGGTACATGCCGGTGGCGTGCGAGTGCTGCAGAATTATTTCACCTTGCAACCCATTCGCTCAGAACAAGAAGAAAGTCGTATTACGGTTGAAGCGGGCTTTAATCCAGCTGAAATTCGTTTAGTAGGTCGCCTGGTCGGAGAAGCACCTTTCCAAGGTTTGCTAACTCATCGCGGTTGGCGTGTGACTGAAACGCGACTACCGCAATTAAGTGAGGGGCATAACAGTCAGGTCATTGCACCGGCGGAGGTAGAAGTGTGAGCGCAATGGCGTCCAATCACAGCGCACGTTATGTAATCGGTATTGATTTAGGCACTACCCATTGCGTGTTATCTTACCTTGATAAAAATACAGCAGTGGAAAATCCAATTTCACACATTTTAGCGATTGCTCAAATCACCGCGCCCGGCAATGTGGAGGAAAAAGCACAATTGCCGTCCTTTCTATATTTGCCTCATGGGGCTGAATTTGCTACTCAAGAGTTAACCTTGCCCTGGCTGACTCAATCACCTTATTTAGTTGGCGTTTTAGCTCGTGAATTAGGAAGTAAAACAGCTTTGCGTTTAGTGTCGAGCGCAAAGAGTTGGTTAAGTCATACCGATATCAATCCGCGTTCTGCGTTTTTGCCATTAGACAGTGCAGATGAAGTCGTTGAAAAGGTTTCTCCGTTTTTAGCCTCACAAACCTATTTACAACATTTGCAAGCAGCGTGGGATCATGTTTTTCCAGAGCATCCTTGGATACAGCAAGACATCGTTATTACAGTACCCGCTTCTTTTGATCCAGCCGCGCGAGCGTTAACGGCTGAAGCGGCTACATCCTTAGGCGTCCAACAACTGACTTTGTTAGAAGAACCCCAAGCGGCTTTATATAGTTGGTTGCAAAGCATGCCTGAAACTTGGCGTCAACAAGTCAAAGTGGGTGATATTATTTTAGTGATAGATGTGGGCGGTGGCACCACAGATTTATCTTTAATTTCGGTGGTTGAAGAGCAAGGACAATTGCATTTAACACGCATTGCAGTGGGTGATCATATTCTGTTAGGTGGCGATAACATGGATCTCGCGTTGGCTTATCAAGTACAGGCCAAATTGACGGAAGCGGGCCACACATTACAGCCTTGGCAGTTAATGGCATTGACTCAAACCTGCCGTATGGCAAAGGAACAGTTATTATCCGATGTAACGCTACAATCAGTGCCCGTCGTCGTTCCGAGCCGCAGCTCTCAATTGTTAGGTGCAAGCTTGCGCTCAGAATTAACTCGTGAAGACATTGAACAAATTTTATTAGCAGGATTTTTCCCGCACTGTCACTATCAAGATCAACCGCAGCAGCGAGCGCGCAGTGGATTAAAAAAATTAGGGCTACCTTATGCGCAAGATGCGGGTATTACTCGACATTTAGCGGCGTTTTTAAGTCGCCAAAAATCTGCAACAGAAATGATGGGTGAATTTATTCAGCCAACTTTGGTGTTATTCAATGGTGGTGTTTTTAAATCCTCTTTATTTTCTACGCGTGTATTAACTATTTTAAATGATTGGATTGCACACGTGGGGGGTACTTCTGCGCGCTTATTGGGTGATGCAGATTTAGATTGTGCGGTAGCTTGTGGCGCAGCTTATTATGGCTATGTCCGTCAAGGCCGAGGTGTGCGCATTCGTGGGGGTGTTGCCAGTAGTTATTATGTTGGTGTTGAAAGTGCACTGCCTGCTGTTCCTGGTTTTGCACCGCCATTGCAATTGTTATGTGTGGCGCCTTTTGGCATGGAGGAAGGCAGTCAGATAGAATTAACTCAGCATGAGTTAGGTTTGGTGGTGGGTGAGCCAGTGCAATTTAAATTTTTTGGCTCCAATACTCGTCGTTATGATGAAGTAGGGATTTTGCTCGATACTTGGTTGCCAGCGGAAATTGAAGAATTACCAGAAATACAATTAACTTTACCTGCGGAGGGTGATCATCAATCCGGTGATGTTGTGCCGGTACATTTATCTTCGCGCGTGACAGAAGTCGGTACACTGGCCTTGTTAGCTGTTTCTGTGGCTTTTCCGCAACAAACTTGGCAGATAGAACTTAACCTGCGGGGCGAAAAAAAAAACTAACATCGCCGCTACTTGAGGTTATCACGCCACAATTACAACAAGCTTTTGCTGCGATTGAACAGGTTTTTGGTAAAAGCCAAGTAATCAAAGATCCGAAATTACCCAAACAATTGCGTCATACATTAGAGAAATTATTAGGTAAAAGAGAAGAATGGAATTATTCCTTAACGCGTCGGTTAGTCGATGTTTTATTAGAAGGTATGAAACATCGACGGCGTTCCGCTGAACATGAGCGTGTCTGGTTTAATTTAACCGGTTATTGTTTGCGGCCGGGTTATGGAGATGCGTTAGATCACGCTCGCGTGCAAAGTGTTTGGCCTTTGTATATTGCTGGTTTGCAATTCTCACAAGAATCTCAAAATTGGGCTGAGTGGTGGAATTTTTGGCGGCGTATTGCTGGAGGATTATTCGCGGAACAACAGCAGCAAATTTACCATAGCGCCAACCGTTTTATCGATCCAGGTAATCTACGCAATCGCAGTGTTGCTGCTGAATTAAAAAATCGCGCTTATGAATCACTTCTTCGTTGCGCAGCCTTGTTAGAGCATTTGC
>JAHFSE010000098.1 GCA_023265895.1 Gammaproteobacteria bacterium | reverse complement strand
TCGCTCAGCATCCAATTCAATGGCATGTAGCGTTCTGATACCATCTAGTAATAAACTGGCACGCACCACACGCTCAGCTTCTTCGTGAAACATTTGCGTCGGGAAATTTTCTGCCCACGCAGGCAATTCCTCTTGTCCCAACATCTGGCGAACCTGTTGATCACGCAGCCTGCGACTCTCGAGCTCAATTAAAGATTTAGGCACATCTATTGGATTACTCTTCAATAACCCTTCAATCACCTGCAGTCTCAAATAAAGGCGCTTACCTTCATTCAGCTCATAGATTAAATTTTTGCGTACTTCTGAGCGAAATAAAGCAAGATCATCACTGCTCACACCATAATCACGGAAAAAATTCGCGTTTAATTCAGGCAACAGTGGTTGTTCTACAGAATGCAGCGTAATTAAAAACTCAGCTTTTTTGCCTTTTAATGCTTCAGCAACATAGTCGGTAGGAAAAGTGACTTGTATGGTACGCTGCTCACCCGCTTGCATACCCACGATCTGCTCTTCAAACCCAGCGATCATTTTTTTAGCGCCCAACACCATGACATGATTTTTCTGTGCGCCACCATCAAATAGCTCACCCTCTACACGACCTTCAAAATCAAGGGTGACTTGATCACCTAACGCAGCTACTTGTCCTTCCTTTGGCAACCACTTAACTTTTTGCTCCTGTAATTTCAAAATAGCTTGATCTAAATCTGCTTCAATCACTTCAGCAATAGGGCGATCAATTTTTAAAGTCGATAGTTCGAGAGCGGCAATAGTTGGAAAAACCTCTAACGTAGCAACAAATTCAAGAGGAGCACCCGATTGATCTTGGCTAATTTCGATACTGGGCCGACCCGCTACCTTCAACGATTCTTGCTCAACCGCAGCAGATGTGCGGCTGAGGACGAGCTCATCCAACGCCTCACCACGAACAGCAACACCATAGCGGCGTTTCACTTCAGATAAGGGTACCTTACCTTGTCTAAAACCATTAATTCGCACTTTTTTAGCAGTTTCTTTTAATTTTTTGTCCACCAGATTTTCTACATCATCCGCCGGTACAGTAATTGTCAAGCGACGCCCTAACTCACTCGTTGTTTCAACGGATACTTGGATCATACCGCCAACTCCTACAAAAAATTAAATTCAATAAAAAAGCGAGGGCCAAGTTAGCAACTCAGCTGACCATTTTGAATATTTGCAAATTGAAATTGGGGTGGACGATGGGGCTCGAACCCACGACCGCTGGAATCACAATCCAGAGCTCTACCGACTGAGCTACGCCCACCATAAAATAAACAACGCAGAAGTTGGCGCGCCCGGCAGGACTCGAACCTGCAACCCTCGGCTTAGAAGGCCGATGCTCTATCCAGCTGAGCTACGGGCGCCTATCTCTACCAGGCCATGCTAACTACCCAACTCTCTGCAAGGAAATGGCCTTTACTTTAACCCATCTCCGACCAGCAAAATATGCACTGCATACTCTACCTGCCCAATGTGGTCGGGGTAGAGGGATTCGAACCCCCGACATCCTGCTCCCAAAGCAGGCGCGCTACCAGACTGCGCTATACCCCGAAAATTAAGATCCGCGATGATACTCACCGATCCCAGCAGCGTCAATCTTCCTTCAAGGTATTTTCCATGCGAGAATGCCGCGCATTTTCCCTAAAATGATTTTCTTCACTCCCTATCAGATATGGTCCAACACACATGGCTGCTCAGCTCATCGATGGTAAAACAATTTCGAAAACGCTTCGCCAACAGGTTGCACAGGCTGTTCAAACCAGAAAGCAACAACATCGTTCAGTGCCAGGACTCGCAGTCATTTTGGTCGGAAAGAATTCTGCTTCAGAAGTGTATGTGCAGAAAAAACAAGATGCCTGCCAAGAAGTCGGCATGCAATCTTATCTTTATCGATTACCTGAAAGTGCAAATCAACAAGAGCTTATTGAGCTGATTGAACAGCTCAACAGTGCGACAGAGATTCATGGCATTTTAGTGCAACTCCCTTTGCCAGAGCATATTCATACCGCGCAATTATTAGAAATGATTGTGCCTTACAAAGATGTCGACGGTTTTCACCCCTACAATATGGGGCGTCTCGCACAAAGAATTCCTTTATTACGCCCCTGCACACCCAAAGGTATTATCTCACTGATTGATCATTGCGGTATTGAGCTCAAAGGTTTGGATGCTGTTGTTGTGGGCGCCTCTAATATCGTGGGGCGTCCGATGGCACTGGAATTATTACTAGCCGGCTGCAGCGTTTCCATTACCCATCGATTCACCCGCGATTTAGAAAGTTATGTGCGTCGTGCCGATGTCTTAGTCGTCGGCGTTGGCAAACCCAATCTCATTCAGGGGGAATGGATTAAACCTGGCGCTATTGTCATTGATGTGGGCATTACTCGTGATGCTCAAGGTCAACTCAAAGGCGATGTAGAATTTGATGAAGCGGCAAAAAGAGCTGGCTGGATTACGCCCGTCCCTGGCGGTGTTGGCCCTATGACCGTCGCTTCTTTATTGGAAAACACATTACATGCAGCGGAATTAACCGATAGCTAAAAAATATCAATCGCTATTTTCTTCGCCATACGGTTTTCCCCTCTTTATCCTCTAATAGAATCCCCATCGATAATAGCTGGTCGCGAATTTGGTCTGCCCGTTGCCATTGTTTTTCAACACGCGCCTGAATTCGTGCCGCAATTAACTGCTCAATAATGGCAGCTTCTTCCGTGGAGGATTGATTAAAATAATTCTGCGGACGCTGCTCTAATAAACCCAATATATGCGCCAACTTTCTCAATACAAAAGCCCAACCTGCGGCAGCAACAGGATCCGTGGTATTAAAACGATTCACTTCCGTCGCTAATTCATGCAGCACAGATAAAGCTTTTGGCGTATTAAAATCATCATCCATCACTTGATAAAAGCGCTCAATATATTCATTTAAAGCAGCGCTATCTTCTGTTAATTCTGTAATAGCATTCACATCACGCAGCGTTAAATACAGTCTCGTAAGAGATTCTTGTGCTTGCTGTAAATTTTCATCAGAATAATTCAACTGACTACGATAATGACTGGCAATAATAAAATAACGCAGCACTTCTCCAGAATATTTTTTTAACACTTCACGGATGGTGAAAAAATTACCTAAAGATTTTGACATTTTTTCTTCATTGATTTGGATAAAACCATTATGCATCCAATAACGCACATAAGGTTTTTGCGTCGCAGCTTCTGCTTGAGCAATTTCATTCTCATGATGAGGAAATAATAAATCTGCCCCACCACCATGAATATCAAAAGTTTCTCCCAAACAATGCGTTGACATAGCTGAACATTCAATATGCCAACCAGGGCGACCCTGACCCCAAGGTGCATTCCAGGCAGGCTCACCGGGTTTCGCTGATTTCCATAAAACAAAATCTAAGGGATTTTCTTTTTGCTCATCTACATCGACACGCTTACCCACTTGTAGCTCATCTAATTTTTTATGCGACAAACAACCATAATGCTCGAATTTATCCACCCGATAATAAACATCACCTGAAGCAGTAATATAAGCATAACTTTGATCTAACAAGCGCTGGATCATTGCCAGAATTTGCGACATATATTGCGTAGCGCGTGGCTCCACAGTAGGAACTAACAAACCCAGTGCTTGGGCGTCTTCATTCATTGCACCAATAAAACGCTCGGTAAGCGCTTCGATGGATTCGTTATTGGCTTGCGCGCGCTGAATAATTTTATCATCGATGTCGGTAATATTACGCACATGAGTCACTTGATAACCTTGGCTGCGCAAATAGCGCACCACCACATCAAAAGACACCATAGATTTTGCGTGACCCATATGACAATAGTCGTATACGGTAATACCGCAAACATAAATTTTGACTTGACCCGGTTGCAATGGATGAAAAGTTTCTTTTTGCTGAGTGAGGCTGTTGTAAATAACTAACATAATTATTTTTTAGCCTCAATTTTCGCCCAACTATCTTTTAAAGTAACGGTACGATTAAATACACGATGCGATGCAGAATCTTCTTTACAATCCACACAGAAGTATCCTTCTCGTTCAAATTGGAAATGCGTTGCTGAATTTTCCATAACACTAGGTTCAATCCAACAGTGCTTTAAAGTAACTAATGAATTAGGGTTAATACATTGAAAAAAATCACCTGCTGCTTCGGGGTTTTCTTCAGTAAAAAATCGGTCGTATAAACGCACTTCACAAGGCACGGCATGATCTGCTGACACCCAATGAATCACACCTTTGACTTTTCGACCTTCAGGATTTTTCCCTAAGGTCTCAGGATCGATACTGCTCTTTAATTCAATGACTGCGCCCGTTTGTGGATCCCTCACCACTTGATCACAACGTAAAATATAAGCGCCGCGCAAGCGTACTTCTTTGCCTGGCGATAAACGAAAATAATCCTTGGGCGGATCCTCCATAAAATCATTACGATCAATATATAAAGTTCTGGTAAAAGGAATTTTGCGTTTACCTAAACTTTCATCTTTAGGATGATTAGAGGCTTCTAACCATTGCGCATCGTCGCCATAATTTGTAATAGTGACTTTTAATGGATCTAACACACACATGATACGGGGCGCATGTTTATCTAAGTCATCACGAATCGAAAATTCTAACATAGCCATATCGACTACACTGTCAGCCCGCGCTACACCAATGGCTTCGCAAAAATTGCGCAATGATGCAGGCGTATATCCACGCCGACGCAAACCTGCAATGGTATGCAAACGTGGATCGTCCCAACCCACCACAAAACCCTCATCGACCAAACGTTTCAATTTTCGTTTACTGGTAATGGTGTAATTTAAATTTAACCGAGCAAATTCAATTTGCCGAGGATGACAAGATACGGGCAATTGATCTAACACCCAATCATACAAAGGGCGATGATCTTCGAATTCTAAGGTACAAATAGAATGGGTAATTCCTTCAATAGCATCGGAAATACAGTGGGTGTAATCGTACATGGGATACACATTCCAGTGATCACCGGTTTGATGATGGTGAGCTTTTTTAATGCGGTAAATCACTGGATCGCGCATATTTAAATTCGGTGATGCCATATCGATTTTTGCACGCAATACGTGAGCACCTTCATCAAATTCGCCAGCTTGCATACGAGAGAATAAATCAAGATTGTCTGCTATCGAACGATCACGATAAGGGCTGGGCTTACCAGGCTCAGTTAAGGTGCCGCGATATTCACGAGTTTGTTCAGCAGTTAAGCTGCACACGTAAGCTTTACCCATGTTAATTAATTCAATTGCATAATCATATAACGCTTGAAAATATTCCGAGGCATATCGCACTGGCCCATGCCACTGAAAACCTAACCACTGCACGTCTTGCGCAATAGCATCGATGTATACCTGATTTTCTTTTTCAGGATTAGTGTCATCAAAACGTAAATGGCAAGCCCCGTTAAACTGCTCTGCTAAACCAAAATTCAAACAAATGGATTTAGCATGGCCGATATGCAAAAAACCATTAGGCTCTGGCGGAAAACGCGTGACAATGCTCGTATGCTTACCGCTGTTTAAATCCTCTTCAATAATTTTATGAATAAAATGTGCGGGAGCTTTATGCTCAAATTCAGAATGACTCATAGGTTAGTAAACTCGTAATAGCTAAGCTTATAGAAAGAGGCTCGCAATATAAAAAGTGGCAGGCTATTCTATGAGTCTGATTTCTATAGGACAAGGATTATGACACACTGCACCGATCTAACCCCGACAGACCCTGTTTGGCTGTGGCAACAAATTCTGCAAGAAGTGCAACAACAAGCTCAACAAGAACCTGTACTAACCAGTTTTTTATATTCCACTGTGCTGAATCACTCTAGTTTGGCAGCAGCTTTGAGCTTTCATTTAGCCAATATTCTCAACTGCAACACATTACCGGCTTTGTTAGTTCGCGAAGTCGCTGATGAAGCACTGATTAAAGATCCCTCGATTATTATTTCAGTCGCAAATGATATTCGCGCGACAAAAGAACGGGATGCTGTCTGCAAAACCTATTCAACACCTTTATTATTTTTTAAAGGCTTTCATGCCTTACAAGGCTATCGTGTTGCCCATTGGCTATGGCAACAAGGCCGAGAATCCTTAGCCTTATTTTTCCAAAATCGAATTTCTACTGTGCTGGGTGTAGATATTCATCCCGCCGCCCAAATTGGCAGCGGCATTTTAATGGATCACGCTACAGGCATTGTGGTAGGCGAAACCGCTGTCATTGAAGATCGCGTGTCTATTTTGCACGGTGTCACGCTGGGAGGCACTGGCAAAGAAACCGGCGATCGTCATCCAAAAATTCGTCAAGGTGTTCTGCTAAGCGCTCATGCTACTGTGCTAGGCAATGTAGAAATAGGCAAATGCGCAAAAGTTGCGGCAGGCAGCGTGGTGTTAGAGAATGTGCCGCCACATACCACGGTGGCAGGCGTGCCGGCAAAAATTACCGGCCAACGTCCGCAAGAAGATGATCCTGCACAATCGATGGATCAGCAGATTTAATTTGGAATTTTCTCAAGGTTAGGAGCCTCTTGCTATAACATGTAAAGTCCCCGAATCCACCACCACACCTTCAGCATCTTCTCAACATTAAATGAAGTGTCCGTTTTTAGGAGGTTATATCAGACTACACCATCACAACCTGAAGCCCTGCTTGAACAGCTGCTTCACATTGGCGCTGATCTGCAGAAACAAATTGATCTACCTTCAGCATAACAGCACTGCCAATATGAATGGCATCCATTCCTCGTAAGACATTTTTTTCTAAACTCACAATAGCCTGATGCAATACCCGTGGCGTTAAATCACAGACAGCAATGTCTTCTAGATCAGCAAGTAATGTTGTTTTGAGTTTGCGATATTGCTCTGCGGAAATATTTTTTTCTCGATGCAAGCGACAAAAAGCAGAAATGATCTCAGGCAATGCAATGCCTGAAAGGCTCAGTGCAGTCGCTCGATTACACCAATTGATGACAGTTTCTGTACCCGATTCATTGATATACCTCTTAATAAATGCAGATGAATCGAAAAATATATGCATTAACCATCTGCCTTGCGTTCATCTAAAATCAGTTGGCTGGCAGAAATACCTTCTAATACTAGGGGCTGCACTGAGCTTCTTTTCCAAGAAGGCATATCAGCTAATATGGGAACAATATCAGCAATGGGTTTTCCATTGCGAAAAACGCGCACAGAATTTCCTAATTCCACCATATCAAAGTAGTGCTTTGCCTGATTGCGCACTTCAGTAAAAGTAGCCTGTTCCATAAAATCACCCTAAGATAATGTACAAAACGATGTAATTATAGATGTTTCAGTGATTCATGTCGAACGGCTTTTCTTCAACGCACCGCTAAAAATGATTCAGATTGAAACCAAGCCTTTGTTGTTGGAGAATGTGCCACCACATACTGCAGCTGCAGATGACGACCACACCTCCTGATCTCATCACAGAGGACTTATTTATTTTGAATCCGCCTCCTCTGTTAACTTGCCCACGGATCAACAAGCAGTGTACCTAAATCCATAAAATGTCGCGTATTACGTGTCGCTAAAGTTGCTCGATGCATTAAAACAATGCCTGCAATAAAAGTATCTCGCATATCCACCGCATAACCGTGCGCTTTACGCTCAGCAGCGAGTCGACCCGCTTGCTCAGCTGCGCCTGTATCAAAAGGCAGAACTCGATGTTTTAAATCATGCTGCACAAGCTGTTCAAACTGCTCAAGCAACCATTTTTTACGTCGCCCTGTTTCTAAAACTTCAATACCGTAACGCACCTCAAACACAGTCACTGTACTGATCCAAATAGATTCAGCCGATTGACGATCTAACCAAGCAATTAAAGATGGATCAGGCACACGCTGCATTAAAGCGGAAAGAATATTGGTGTCTAGCACTATCATGAATGGAAATCAGCAGGTGAAATATTTTGCCCATGCAATTCAGGTAAGGCTTTCTTTAATCCTCTGCTATTAAAACGTTTGGCAATGAGAGAACCCAATTTTTGTGATTGAGCAATCTCTTCGTTAACAGCTCGACGCAAAATCAGCCGAACCGACTCCTCCATACTCCAACCATTTCGAGCAGCGAATTGCTTTAATCCGAGCTTTACATCCATTTCAAGATTACGAACGATAAGCTGCGCCATAAATCACCTCGTCATTATTATCAACCACGAAAATAACGATAGCATGATATCGTATTTTCTTCTAGTTGCAACAGCGGGCTTGATACAGGAAAATGTGCCCGCACAAAACCTCTCCTACTCAAGGAATCCTACATGTCTAAAGTCCTCTTCAAAACTTCTCTCGGCGATATTGAATTAACGCTCAATGCTGAGAAAGCGCCGAAAACCGTAGAAAATTTTTTAAGCTATGTGAAATCAGGTCATTACAACGACACCATTTTTCATCGCGTCATTCCAGGATTCATGATTCAAGGCGGCGGCTTTGATGAAAAAATGGAGCAAAAACCCACGCAAGCGCAAATTAAAAATGAAGCGAATAATGGTTTAAAAAATAAAATCGGCTCTGTAGCTATGGCGCGCACCAATGATCCACACTCTGCCAGCGCACAATTTTTTATTAACGTGAAAGATAATGATTTTCTTAACTTCACTGCTGAATCCGGCAATGGCTGGGGTTATGCGGTTTTTGGTGAAGTAACTGCCGGTATGCCTACGGTAGAAAAAATTGTGGCAGTCAAAACGGGT
>JAHFSE010000012.1 GCA_023265895.1 Gammaproteobacteria bacterium | reverse complement strand
ACCTAAAAGATGGCAAATTCTATTCCAGCGATTGCTGTGTGCTTGCAGATAAAATGACCAAAATTCAGCAAAATTCTTAAACGTTTTTGAGGATTGACTCATCGTTTTATATGATTACCTTGTTAGATTTAATTCGCGAGGTACGTATTACTACACTAATCTAAAGTGATTATTTTGCAGCTCAATTTTGCTGGATTTCAGCATCCTAGCTTAAGGAATCTTTATGCAATCACTTGTTCAACGTGCCTTAGATCAGATGAATCGTATTATTTTAGGTAAAGATCAGCAAGTGAAATTGGCCATTGCTTGTTTGTTAGCGCGAGGGCATTTGCTGATTGAAGACTTGCCTGGTATGGGAAAAACGACTTTAGCCCATGCATTAGCTTGCGTATTAGGGTTAAAGTTTCAGCGTATTCAATTTACCAGCGATTTATTGCCAGCAGATATTACGGGTATCACCCTATATGATAAACAAACCGGTCAATTTGCTTTTCGTTCAGGGCCTATTTTTTCTCAGATTGTATTAGCCGATGAAATTAATCGCGCAACACCCCGAACTCAAGGTGCGTTATTAGAAGCGATGGAAGAGCGTCAAGTCACCATTGATGGAGAGACTCATCTGTTACCGAAACCGTTTTTTGTTTTAGCGACTCAAAATCCTAGTACACATTTAGGCACTTTTTCTTTACCAGAAGCACAAATGGATCGTTTTTTAATGCGTATTAGTTTGGGCTATCCAGATCCAGCTGCAGAACGAGAAATTGTGCGAGGCAAAGATCGTCGTGCTTTGTTAGCTGAAATTAATCCTGTTATGTGTTCAGAGGATATTTTGAAATTACAACTTCAGGTACCAAAAATTTTTATTTCTGATGCGATGTTGGATTATGTGCAGCGTATCGTGCATTACACTCGTACTTCTGAACGTATTGCTTGTGGCCTTTCACCAAGAGCCACTTTAAGTTTGGTGAGGGCAGCACAATCTTGGGCTTTCATGCATAGCCGAGATCATATTATTCCTGAAGATATACAAATTGTTTTGGCTGTGGTGATTGAGCATCGACTTACCAGTCAATTGGGTCATGCAGGTCAAGAATATTTAAATGTAACGGGAAATATTTTGCGAGAAATTGATGTGATGAGTTCATAGCATCGATGATTTGAAAGGAGTCTTGGTGAGAAATTTGCCTAAAATTTGGATAGAAACTTGGTTTGCCCGCTGGTTAGATCGTCGCGTGTTGCCTTGTCAAAAAACCATTTTAACTCGAAAAAATACTTATATTTTCCTAACCAGTCATGGATTGGTTTTTCTCTTATTATCGATGGGTATTTTTTTAGGAGGTATTAATTATCAAAGCAGTTTGATGCTTGCGCTGGCTTTTTTTATGATTAGTTTTTTTATGATTTCTATGCTTTATACCTATCGTAATCTTGTTGGTTTAGTCATTGAAGCTGCGCATGTTCAGAATTGTTTTGTCGGACAATCGGCATTATTTTCTTTAAATCTAACACGCCAAGGTTCGCGGACTTATGAGTCCATTCAATTGATATGGGATCGCAATATTCAAGAGCGTGTAGATCTGATTGAAGTGAGGTGCTTCAAGGTTGCTTTGCTTTTACCTGCGCACCGTAGGGGTATTTATCGTCCAGGTCGTTTGAAAATTGAAACCACTTATCCCGTTGGATTATTGCGTGCATGGACTTGGGTATCTTTAGAGATGTCCTGTTGGATTTATCCTCGTCCCGTGAATGCAGAATTGCCAGCTATTAAAGCGGCTATGGGTGAAGGTCGTGAAATGAGTCAACAATCCGGATTAGATGATTTTTCGGGATTAAGACGTTATGTGCCTGGCGACTCTTTAAAACAAATTGATTGGAAAGTATTAGCGCGTAGTCATGAACTTTATACCAAAACTTTTGTACAGGCGTTGGATGAAGAGATTTGGGTAGACTGGCAGGATTTTCCCTGTTTAGCTACTGAGCGTCGCCTGTCTGCTTTATGTTATTGGATCTTATATTGGATACAAGCTAATAAACCGGTGGGTTTACGTTTGCCGGGTTTTGAGCAAATGCCAGGTTGTGGTTTTGTCCATCAACAGCGTTGTTTAGAAGCCTTGGCGCGCTATGATGATGCTCGAGCATTCTCATGAGCGTAGCGATTGATCAAATTCCTCGCCTTAGTTTAGTGGGATTATTGCTTGCCCACGTCGTCGTCGTTTTACCTTATGTGGGTCGAGTACCTCATTGGTTATTGGCGATTGTGGCTTTATGTATCTTTTGGCGGGTGATGGTTTTTAATGAGCTGTGGCGATTTCCGAATACTTTTTGGAAAACTTTTCTGCTGATTATTGGAATAATTGTCATCTGGTTAGGTGATGATCAAAAAATTGGCTTGCCTATTAGTATTAACCTATTAATTTTAGCTTTCTCATTTAAATTACTGGAAATGCAGCATGAACGAGACGCCTATGTCATCGTTCTGTTAGGTTATTTTATTATCGCCGCACAATTTCTTTATCGCACTGATTTATTCAGTTTTTTTTATGCTTTTTTCTGCGTGTTAATGCTGACAGGTGTATTGGTAAGCCTGAGCCAGGGTGGTGTTAAAAAACCTAAACGTCGTGCATGGAAAGTAGCTGTGTTAATGCTGCTGCAAAGCCTACCTTTAATGATCGTTCTATTTGTTTTTTTTCCAAGGATTGCGCCGTTTTTAACGCTGCAAGCACCTACTGAAACTGCACGATCGGGTATTGCCGATTCTATGACGCCGGGTGATGTGTCTGAATTAAGTTTGTCTAACGCATTGGCTTTTCGAGCGCAGTTTGACGATAAGATCCCTAATATCCAACAGCTCTATTGGCGTTCTATCGTTTTATCACAGTTTGATGGCCGTACTTGGTCAATGGATACCAACCTCATTGGTCAGACGGGTGTTTTATGGCAATCTGAGCCGGTATTAAATCAAATTTTAAGTAATCCTAAAAATACGCCACTCTATTATTCTATTATTTTAGAGCCCACTCAAAATCATTACTTAGTTGGTTTAGATCTTTCTTTTCCTAAAACACCTCATATTGGTATTACTCGATCTTTTCATTTGGTGACGCAAAATACCATCGATAGTGCGTTTAAATATCAGCTCGTTTCATTCTTAAATTATCGATTAGATTTACAGTTAGATGCTTGGATGCAGGATCGATATTTACAACTGCCGCAGCAAGGTAATGAAAAATCTCGTGCGTTAGCTCAGCAATGGATGCAATCAGTCAATGGGGATGTCTATCAGTATATACAACATATTTTACATTGGTTTAAAACCAGTGGATTTGTTTATACGCTACAGCCAGATCAATTATCTAACAATGTCATTGATGGCTTTCTATTCGATAAAAAAGCAGGATTCTGCGCGCATTATGCCAGTGCTTTAACCTATTTGTTGCGTGCAGCGCATATTCCTGCGCGAATGGTTGTAGGGTATCAAGGAGGAGAATTAAATCCATTAGGGCGTTATATTTTAGTCCATCAATATGATGCTCATGCTTGGGTTGAGGCTTGGTTAGGGGCGCAGCAAGGTTGGGTCCGTATCGATCCCACCTCCTCTGTGATGCCAGAACGTATTACCCGCGGCGCTGAAGAGGTATTGTCAAGTCAACAAGCGATGGCTAATACAGGATTGCTGAATATTCGGCGTTATTGGCATCAGCCGATGGTGAAATCCATTCGTTTATCTTTGGACTATATCAATTATGCTTGGACTCGCCATGTGGTGAAATACGATAGAGTTCATCAAGCAAATTTTTTGACTCAGCGTTTACATTTAGCGCATTTATATGATCAAGTACTTTGGATGATGGGATTGTTAGGCGTAATCACTTTGCTGATAGCGAGTTATTTATTTCGTCGACAGCCCAGCGTTAAAAAGGATATTTTAGATCAAGCCTATTTATATTTTTGTCAGCGGATGCATCGCTTAGATGTTACACGCTTTGTTGGTGAAACACCGGAACAATTTTGCCAGAGAATTCGATTACTATGCCCAGATCATTATATGACAGCTGTTCGCATCACTCGATGGTATCAAAAGCATCAGTATCAAGCCGTCGATCTCCATCATCGACGTATGGCGGCAGAAAAAATTCGTCAATTAGCACAGAAAATTGCATCCAAAAAACAATGAGAAAATAAGCATGTTACATCAGCAGACATTACTAAAGATGGTTGGTTTAATTATTTTAATCGCTCTGTTGTCGAGTTGCAGTAGTGTAGGTATTATTTTTCTTCCTTACGGGGATTTGGTACGACCGGCTTTACAACAGTTAGATACTGAAAATCCGCTCGCTGCGGATGTCGCTTTATCGCCTTTTAATCGCTATTTTCCTCATGAGTTATTGTATTACGTAGAAGCAGGTCGTATTGCTCAAATTCAGGGTCAGATATCAGCCAGTCAACAGTACTGGATGCATGTGCGAGGCTCTATTGATCAAACAGATGCTGGTCCTCTTGTTGATGTTAGTGATTTAAGTCAACAAGGACTTGCTTTAGCAATCAATGATAAGGCACGTGATTATATGTTGCCCGCTTATCAAAAAAGTTTTTTGCATACATTTCAAGCTTGGAATTATTTGCAATTACATCAATTAGATGACGCTTCTGTAGAGGCGAGGCAGGAAGCCTATGGATATCAGCAAGCAGTTAATCAAAATGAAGCGGCGCGCAAATATATTGAAAAACAAGTCAATCGTTTGTCGCTGGATCCAAAAATATTAGATCAAGCTGTCGATGCGCAATGGATTGCTGCAGAAAATATTGCTTTGCCTATTTATTCTTTTTCAAATGCCTATGCTAATTTTATGAATGGATTTATTTTTGAATTAAAACAGCAATGGAATGATGCTTTGATTGAATACAAAAAAGCATTGGCATTAAATTCAACGAATTTGTTCATACAAAAGCGAACTTGGCGAGTGGCGAATAAATTAGGTTTGCAATCACAAGTGACTGCTTTGATGTCTAAACCAGCAAAAGTAACAACTGCTAAAAAAGCATCGAGTGAAATTATTGTTATTTATGAACAAGGTTGGATTCCAGAATTAGAATCTAAGCGCATCACTGTGGCATGGAATCAGCAGGTTCAATCGATGGAATTGCCAACTTATCGGAAACCCTGGGCGAAACAGATGGGTCTATCTGTTCAAGTGGACGGACATCCAGAGAGTATCAGCCAACCTTTGCTGGATGTTTATGGATTAGCGATAAAATCTCTCCAAGAGCAAGCTAAATCGCGAATGATTCGTCAGTTATTGCGCGTTGCGGTTAAGTATGAATTGAATACACAAGCACAACAGCGAGGCGGTGATATCGGATTGGCGCTCTCAAGTATGTACGGCATTGTTTCTGAGCAGGCGGATCTACGTACCTGGTTAAGCTTGCCAAATACTGTCCATCTGGCGAGTTTTTTAGTAGAACCGGGCGCTCATAAAATAGAATGGCGTGATCAAACAACAGGTTTAACGCAATCTTTAGCGTTGCAGAGCCTTGCTCACCATACGCAGATTATTCGTGTTATGAATACAGGGAATCGTTATTATAGCCAGACAGTAGATTATGAAAATTCTTTGCTGTAATCTCGGTCAACCCGATTTTAATGCGCTCAGTTAATCTGTTTATTGTGAGGTGGGCAACCATGTTTGTGCGTTTATTTAAAATATTAAAATTTTATTCAATTATTATGTTAGGGCTGGGATATTTTTTGAGTATCTCTGCTTGCGACAGCAATCCTCTTCGATTACAGGTTAAAGCAAATGATCAGGGCCAATCCAGTGTGAAGAATTTTTATTTCACCAATGGGTTAGAAGTGCATCAAATCAATGGGGATTACGAAAATGGTTTGTACCGAGGGCGAGTCACATTGCGTAATGCCCGAAGTCAAACCCGCCGATTGCAATATCAATTTACTTGGTATGACAAGGACAATCATCCTTTGGTCGATGATTCGGCTTGGACGCCTATGATTGTTTATGGTAAGGGTGAGCGTCTGTTAGTGGGTATTGCGCCTAACGAAACCGCTTCTGGTTTTAGTATTGGCATTCGAGATTTAGATGCAACAAAAGTATTCAAAACAAATTTTTTGGGTAAATATTAAGGTAGGACAATACTTATGATTAAAAGTAATCACATTAAAATAATGCTGGGCATTTTTTGTTTGGTTGGATTGTTTGGTTGCGCCAGTAAAGTAGAATATGGCGATGATCAAGCAGTAGAAACGGTGAGTATAGATTTTGGTTCTACCGATTTGCAACAAATTGCAGGGAAGATGGTGGATTCTCTACTGACAAATCCAGATGTCATTGCATTAACTGCTCAAAAAAAACCTATTTTAGTCGTTGATAAAGTGCAAAATAAAACTTTAGAGCATATTGATTTAGAGTCGGTGACAGATACGATTGTGAATAAGTTGATTCGTTCGAAAAAATTCCAATTTACGGACATGTCTAACAGTCAGAGTGTACAGGCGCAGTTAGATTATCAAAATAAAAGTGTTTATGTGGATTCTAAAAAAGCAACGCGTATCGGTAAGCACGCTGCGGCAGAACATATTATTTATGGTAGTTTGAGCAGTATTGTCAAAAGTAATCATAAAACTAAAGATGTTTATTATAAATTTACCCTGAAAATGGAAAATCTCACAACCGGTTTGTTAGAGTGGCAAGAAGAAAAAGAAATTCGTAAGCAAGTCAGTCGCTCTATTTTAGGATTTTAAATTGGGCAGATAATTCATGCTGAAGTATCAGTCTTATGTGATAGTGGCTTGTTTGTTATGCCTAGGCCTGAGCAGCTGTGGTAAAGCAGACAAGCCCATTGCACTAACGCTGGTGTTTTCTTCCCATTTACTCGGTGAGCTGGAGCCTTGTGGTTGCACCATGGAAGGTGATTTTGGTGGTATTCGTCGTCAAGCAACAGCGATTGAGCAATTGCGTCAACGAGACTCCCATTTAATATTAATCTCTGGTGGTGCCTTATTGGATACTACTTCCGTTACTGCAAAAATAAAAAATGAATATATTCTAAAAGGTTTTCAACAATTAAAGTATGACGCTATTGCTTTGCAACCTCGTGATACTGCTTTTGGTTTATCTTTATTGCAGTCTGTGCCTTTACCTTGGCTTGCGAATAAGTCATGGAATGCTCAAATTAGGGCTGAGCGACAAAAAAAATTGCCGGAGGTTTCTGTCGTTTTTTATTCGGCAATGAATTTAGCTAAAGCCGTGCATCAACCTGGAAATCAAACACCGCTGCATGAGTTTGACGGCAAAGCATTAGCGAAGCAAATTCAGCAGCGGCACCAGCAGCATTTTTTAACGGTATTGATGACCGATCAAGAACCTACTGTATTAGCTCAGTGGTTAGATTTGAAAAATGTGGATGTTTTACTTATTCCAAATACAAACAGCGATCAGTATCGTAAAGCAGAAGTATTAGCGCATACGCTGGTGATACGACCTGGTAAGCAAGGCAAGCAGTTAGGTGTATTGCATTTGCAGTGGAGTGCGCAACAACACCGGCTGCTCAGCTATCAGCAAAAAATTATTTCCTTAAGTACCAAAGTGGCTAATGCGGCGAGCATGCAGACTTGGTATCAACACTACAATCAAGCGGCTAAACAGTTATATCAACAACGTGCGCAAGCCAATGCAAAATGGGTGCAGCATCCTATTTATGCTGGCGCAGAAACCTGTGGTACCTGTCATCTGAAAGCTATGACTGTTTGGCAATCTTCTCAACACAGTCATGCGCTGAATGCATTAAAGGCAGTGAATAAGCAATTTGATCCAGAATGTGTTGGTTGTCATGTGGTGGGTTATGGGCAAGCGGGTGGCTTTGTCGATGAACTATTAACGCCGCAATTGAGTCATATTCAATGTGAGTCCTGTCATGGCCCTGGCTTGGCTCATGTACAATCGCCAGCTTTACAAAAAATGGCGAATTTAAAGTTACAAGCGCAGCCTATTTGTCTGCAATGTCATAATGAGAAACATAGCCCGGTTTTTGATTTTAAGACTTATTGGCCTCGCATTGCCCATTAAATCATCTATTTTGTTCTATACTGCCAAAGGGATAGTTAGCTCTTTTTTGTTTGTTCAGTCTGAGGAAACCTATGTCTAGCCAAACCAAAGCAGCTGAAATGGGGCGAAGTGGTATCTTGTCATTGGCCATCAAAGATAAAGCGGTATTATTTTCTGCTTATATGTCTTTTGTGCGCAATGGTGGTTTATTCATTCCAACCAATAAGTCGTATCAGCTTGGAGAAGAGGTATTTTTGCTATTAGATTTGATGGATGAGCCAGATAAATTACCGATTGCTGGGAGAATTGTCTGGATTACGCCGGCGAGTGCTCAGGGAGGACGAATAGCGGGCATTGGTGTGCAGTTTAATGATCAAGATGTCATGCCTAAGGCAAAAATAGAGAATTACCTAGCGGGTGTTTTAAGTTCTGATCGTGCGACTCATACTATGTAGTTTGAGCTCTAAAGCATCTTTCAACTTGCTAAAGCGCAAAAATTCCACTTGTTGAGTTCAAAAGTCTGCCAAGAAGCCCTACAATAGTTGCCGCATTTTCCCAAATCGAGTCATTTTTCTATGGCTCGTGGTGGGATTCATTCACTTCAATTCTTAAAGGTAGTTTTGAATCATGGCCACTCTTGAAGTCGAGCGTGTGTTGACCGTTCGACACTGGAACGACACCTTATTTAGTTTTACCACTACTCGAGCACCGGGATTACGTTTTGAAAATGGTCAATTTGTGATGATTGGACTCCAAGGTGAAAAAAAACCTTTATTACGAGCTTATAGTATCGCTAGTGCAAATTATGAAGAGCAATTGGAATTTTTCAGCATCAAGGTGCAGAATGGGCCGCTCACTTCACGATTGCAGCATTTACAGCCCGGCGATGAATTACTGGTGAGTCGTAAACCCACGGGTACATTAGTCGTGCGTGATTTATTACCTGGTAAGCATCTCTACTTATTATCAACGGGTACTGGGCTTGCACCCTTTATGAGTTTAATTAAAGATCCAGAAATCTATGAACGCTTTGAGAAAGTTATATTAGTTCACGGTGTGCGTTGGATCAGTGAGTTGGCTTATGGTGAGTACATTACTCAAGAGTTGCCCAACAATGAATTTTTTGGTGAGGTCGTGCGCGATAAACTCATTTATTATCCAACCGTCACGCGAGAACCTTATTTTCATCAAGGGCGGATTACCCACCTGATTGAGACAGGTAAACTATTTTCTGATATTGGTTTACCGCCGTTTCATCCGAATGAGGATCGCGTCATGATTTGTGGCAGTCCTAATATGTTAGCTGATTTAGAGGCGATGTTAGTTGCGCGAGATTTTCAAATTTCTCCGCATATTGGCACACCAGGTGACTATGTGATTGAGCGTGCTTTCGTTGAGCGATAATTCCATTTTTATTATTTTAATTGGTTAGGAAAAATGAGCTATGTCAGAATCAATCAATGTCGAGCAAGCATTTTTACAAGCTCAGCAAGAGATTAAAAAATTAACTAAAAAACCGGATGACTATAGCTTATTAAAATTATATGCCCTATTTAAACAGGCCAGTGTCGGTGATGTTGGTGGGAGTCGTCCTGGATTATTAAATATGGTTGCTCGAGCAAAATATGATGCTTGGGCTGCGCTATCAGGGAAATCTACTGAAGCAGCTCAACAGGAATACATTGAATTAGTATCGGCTTTGCAGAAAAAATTCGCTTAATCGCCTTAAATAAGGCAGGATAACTTTTTAGCGCCTTACTTTTCCTTGACTAACATCATTCGATTTTCATGATTCAAATTGATATTGATCAACAGCAATTAAAATGGATTTCACTGACTGCTGTGAAACAATATATTATTTCCAGCTCAATCAAGGGGCGAGGGCAACTTAAAAATTCTGAGCAAACACCCACTGGACATCATATTATTCGTGCAAAAATAGGCGCAGGATTGGCTAAAAATGCAGTTTTCGTGGGGCGTCGTTTTACCGGTGAAATTTATCAGCCTGCCTTGGCTCAACAATATCCCCAACGCGATTGGATTTTAACGCGCATTCTTTGGTTAAGTGGCTGTGAAGTAGGGCACAACCGTTTAGGTGATTGCGATACGATGCAGCGTTATATTTATATTCATGGTACACCTGATTCTGAACCCATGGGGATTCCTGCTTCTCATGGTTGTATTCGCATGCGTAATTGCGATGTGTTGGAATTATTTGATCAGGTCACAATCGGCTGTGATGTTTTTATTGATTAGAGGTTTTTAATATGGAGCAATTATTAGGGCCAGTGATGTTAGATTTGGAAGGCACTCAACTGACCGAAGAAGAGCGCGTCCTATTACAGCATCCGTTAGTAGGCGGTGTTATTTTATTTACTCGAAATTTTATGAATGCTGAGCAGTTACAAGATTTGATACAAGAAATTCGTGCTTGTCGTTCTCCAATCATTATTTCTGTAGATCAAGAAGGTGGTCGTGTGCAACGATTTCGGTCTGGTTTTTCAGCTGTACCAGCGATGAGTCATATTGGACAAGTGTATGAGCAGAATATTGAAGCAGCCTATCGTTATGCTTTCGTTGCAGGACAATTAATTGCAGGAGAAATGCTTGCTTTAGGTATTGATATTAGTTTTGCACCAGTATTGGATTTAAATCATGGGATCAGTGCTGTCATTGGTGATCGTGCTTTTAGTGCAGATCCTGAAACTATCACTCAATTAGCACGACATTTTATTGCTGGTATGGCGCAGCAAGGTATGGCAGCTACGGGAAAACATTTTCCAGGACATGGTGCGGTTGCTGCGGACTCTCATGTGGCAATTCCTGAAGATACTCGAAGTTTTAATGAAATTGTTGAATTAGATTTGGTACCGTTTAAAAATTTAGCAGGTGAATTGCAAGCAATTATGCCAGCGCATATTATTTATTCCCAAGTAGATAGCCAGCCGGCTGGCTTTTCTGTGTTTTGGTTGCAAAAAATATTACGGCAACAACTGGGTTTTAAAGGCGTTATATTTAGTGATGATTTAAGTATGGAAGGCGCTTCGGGTGTAGGTGACTTTGGTGTGCGTGCACAACAAGCATTAGCTGCTGGTTGTACAATGGTTTTAGTCTGTAATCACCGTTCTGGAGCATTAGCCGTATTAGAATCATTATCAAAAGCTTCACTCGATAGACAAGCAATACATACCTTATTAATGACTTTGTTAGCAAAACCACATCCTCGTTGGCCTGAGTACGCACAATCTGTTGAGCGTTTAGCATTACAAGCAGAATTGGCTGGATATCAATGATGAAGCAAATTGAAAAGATGCAGCAGGTAAAACAGCGTGCTAACTGTTTGGTTTCTGCTGTTGTTGTTCAGCAGCAGATTCAGCGTATGGCACAGGAAATTACAGCGGTATTAGCCGATAAAAATCCATTAATTCTCACAGTGATGAAAGGTGGTTTTATTTTTACAGGTCATCTACTCACATTGTTAGATTTCCCATTAGAAGTCGATTATTTGCATGCCACTCGTTATGCCAATCAGCTCTCTGGCCAGCATTTAATTTGGAAGGCTGAACCTGATATTGCGTTAGACAATCGTTATGTTTTAGTTGTGGATGATATTTTAGATGAGGGCACGACTTTAGCTGAAATTTTACATGCCTTGGAATCGCAAGGCGCAGCAAAAATTTATACAGCGGTTTTAGTCAATAAACAACATCAGCGTAAAGCGCGACCTAATTGGACACCAGATTTTATGGGTGTTGAAGTTGAAGATCGTTATTTATTTGGTTTTGGAATGGACTATAAAGGATATTGGCGTAATGCTAATGGTGTTTATGCTGTGGCAGATGAAGATGCTGTTTAATTAATAATTAGGATATTACGATGAATCAACCGCAAGCAGATTTTGCAATTATTGGCGGTAGTGGTTTGAATGAATTGGCCACGTTAGAGCAGAGCAGTTTTTGCGAACTCACAACGCCTTGGGGTTCGCCCTCCGGTGCTATGATGCTTGGCATATGGCAGGGGAAATCTGTCGTATTTTTAGCGCGTCATGGTCGTCCACATCATATACCACCTCATGCCATTAATTACCGTGCTAATTTATTTGCATTAAAACAGATGGGTGTTCGCCAAATTGTTGCAGTCAATGTGGTGGGCGGTATTCATGTTTCCATGCGTCAACCCGGTCAATTCGTCATTCCTGATCAAATTATTGATTATACTTACGGTCGATCTAATAGTTTTTGCGATATTGAAGGTGAAACAGTTCGGCATATTGATTTTAGTTTTCCTTATAATGAGTCTCTAAGACAGCGTTTGTTAGATGCGGTGAAAAAATTAAAACTGCATTGTCATCCTAGTGGTGTTTATGGTTGTACCCAAGGGCCAAGATTGGAAACAGCAGCAGAAATAACCCGTATGCAGCGTGATGGTTGTGATATTGTGGGGATGACCGCTATGCCAGAAGCCTGCTTGGCAAGAGAGTTGGATATTGCCTATGCCAGTTTATGTCTTGTTGTTAATCCAGCAGCTGGATTAACTCAAAATATTATCTCCTTAGCAGAAATAGAACATCATATGCAGCAAGGCATGGGGACAATAAAAGAAATATTATCGACTTTTTTGAGTGATGCTGTTTATGCTCGTGCAAGAGAATGAAAATCCATCGATGTATGGGCTCGACCATCAGCTTGGTAAATAGCATTGGGTATTGTGCATCCTTTTAATAGCACTAATAAATGATCCGTCACATGTTTTCTATGCTGTACGATTTTTTCATTAACACTATTTAAATAATGCGTTTCATGTAGTTTTAATTTGAGTTGTGTCCAAGCTTCTTTCAGCTGATTTTTTAGTGAATCAGGTGTTTGTATAAGTAGTTTTTCTAATAAATCTAATTGAAATTTTTGATTCAGTGCTGGATATCCAAGTTCATCAAGATATTGAATAAGACGGTGTTGAGACAGCATAATTTCTTTTATTACCATTTCTTTTTTTTGCAATATAGCAGTTAAACTATAGTGTTCTACTGATTCACAGCATTGACGTTCTTCTACTAATGTTTGGCTCAATTGCTCCAGTGATTGGCGATTTTTAGTTAATAATTCAATGAGCGTTTGAATGGTGTAGGGTATGAAGATCTCTGCCATAAAAATTCCTATTGCAATTGCGTCATGGATTAAAACCAGTTATCTGCATCTAATAAACGTTGAGCAATGCGGTATGCATTAATAGAATAATTACCTTGTTGAATTGCTTCACGATAGAGCGTTATTTTTTCCATATCTAGAATGGGTGCTTGCTCTAATCGTTGAGTAAGCTTTTCAAGTATGACCGCCTGCTCACTCAATTCAACTTGGCTACTATCCTTTGTTATGACAGCAGCATTTTCAGTATGTAATAACTTTTGATTGGGTGTTAATACATCATGGTTTGTTGTCACGCTATGGGGAATGCCTGACAACCTATTGATTTCAATTGGCATTACGGATGTTCCTAAAGAAAAATCTACAGATGCATTAATTAGATCGGCAGAAGGGTAAGTTTCTTGAGTATAAAATGCATTATAGGAGCTTCCAGTCTAATGATTTACTGCAATAAGACCAGCATCCATAATTAAACCCTCGACAATTTTATGACTTGAAAGATTGCGAACACGAATCAAATCTCCTTTTTGTCCTGAATTCAGTGCAATACCTGTGGTTTTAATTTGTATTGAGCCCAGATTGGCCATAATAGTGACTTGTTCCTGTGCTTGAATTAAAGGTCTTATTTTAAGTAAATAAGGTGTCATAATTTGATTAATCGGCAAAGGATGTTGTGCGAAAGATCCTGTAATTTGCGCTATTTCAGTAAAATAACCTTGCGTTAATTCAGTAATTTCCATTCGCTGTATTTTGAGCATCTCCTTGGTAATCAATGTGTTTTGTAAGATAGGTTGATTGCTCATGACCACCTCATCATAGTGGTGTATCTGAACACCAACATAAAAACTCCATTGAGGCATACTGCACATAATTTTTACAGTGAGGCGGCCTTGTGCCAAACGATTGTGCATTGCTTGTAGCTCGAGTTTTTGAGTGCAAACTGGTAAATAAATATTATTTACAATTGGATCAATAACAATTTCAATGCGTTGTTTTTCTGAGTGGATCCATTGTTTGCTGTATTCTGTAGCAAATGCATAAACGGAGTTTTGTAGCTCTTTTTTAGAAACAAAATCAGAAATTGCTTTTGCCTCCAAAGGCAATAGAAAAATAAGAATACTTAAAAAAAACCAAGAAAATTTCATGAATTTTTTATTCCTTAATGAATGATAGATATTTTTTAAAGCAAATAATGTTCCGCTCTAAAAATTCCAAAATTAGGCTGTTTAACCAGCCTTGCCTGCAATTTTTTGCCGCTGTTGCCACTTCATTGCCGCATCATTTGCCGTAAGGTTGTTGGCTAACTCATTGATTTTAGAATAAAAAATAATTTGGCATTGTGATTGCTAGCACTATAGGAGCGAAGCCATAACAATCCCTTTAATAAGCTTCATCGATGACTTATAGAGGGATATTACACATTTGGAACATGATGATTCTATGTCAGATTTAAATTCACTTTTTGGTATTCACGAGCAAGCGTTATTGGTGAGTTCGCAAAGAGCAGCTTTAATTGCCAATAATATTGTCAATGTTGATACACCCGGATATCGTGCAAAAGATTTGGACTTTAAACAAATTTTAAAAAATTATACGGATACATCCGCTGATCAGTTACGTACAGATAGGCCAAATCATTTATCTAGCTCGATGGATTATGAATTTTCTGGTGCAGTAAAATATAGAATGGTTCAACAGGCTTCGGCGGATGATAATACGGTCGATATTAATCAGGAAAAATCCGAATTTGCAGCGAATAGTATGAGATGGTTAGCTTCTTATACTTTTTTAAATGGAGAAATTAAAACGCTACGAAGCGCATTTAGAAGTGATTAATTTTAAAATAAATTATTGGGAGTATTTATGTCTTTAGCCAGTATTTTTGATATCGCTGGATCTGGAATGACAGCGCAATCTATTCGTTTAAATGCAATCAGTAGTAACATTGCAAATGCAGAATCCGTTGGTCGTACCGCAGAAGATACTTACAAAGCAAAATTACCTTTATTTTCTGCTATTCAAAAGAAAATCGCATTAGATGGTTCCATTCATGCGTCTAATGGCGTGCAAGTTTTAGATGTTGTTGACAGTAAAGATCCACCTCTATTGCGTTACGAGCCTAATCATCCATTTGCTGATAAAAATGGTTATGTCAGTTATCCAAACATCAGTGTAGTTGAGCAAATGACGGATATGCTTTCTGCTTCTAGATCCATGCAGAGCAATATTGACGTATTTGATACGGCAAAAACTTTAATGCAAAGAATGTTAGCGTTAGGTGAGTAATAGGATTGTTTTATTGTTGAAGAAAGGAAATGAATATGAGCATTATAAATTCAGTTGGCGCTAATAAAATTTTAGACGGTCAATTATCAATTGATAGTAAATTATCGCAATCAACAACTCAAACACAAAAAAATCAATTTTTAGAACTGATGGTTGCACAGCTAAAAAATCAAAATCCGTTAGATCCACAAAATGGCGGAGAGTTTTTATCTCAATTAGCACAATTTAGCTCAGTGGATGGAATTGAACGTTTAAATACCAGTATTAGTGGGATTGAAAGTAGTTTTAAATCAGGGCAAGTTTTACAAGCTACTGCATTAGTAGGTCGAAGTGTGCAAGTTGCTAGCGATGTGATGAATTATGGTGGATCACCTATTTCTGGCAGCGTTGAATTGCCCAATACAAGCGCCAATGTGCAGATCAGTATTGTCAATAAATATGGTGAAGTAATAAGAGATATCACTCTGGGCTCTGCCAATGCCGGAAATATTCCTTTCAGTTGGGATGGTTTAGATAATAATGGAAATCCAGTTTCTACTGGAAATTATGGATTATTATCTCAGTCTCATGATGATGGTCAATCAAATAGATTAAATACATCCATTAATACCAATGTGAATAGCGTGACTGTGGGTCAAAATTCTAGTGTCATTTTGAATTTAGCTGGTTATGGTGCAGTTAATCTGGATCAGATTAAGCAAATTAATTAACAATGTTAGTCTAGGAGCATATTATGCCTTTTAACACTGCGATTTCTGGATTATCTGCTGCAAATAAAGATTTAAATGTAGTAGGAAATAATATTGCTAATGCAAATACAATAGGATTTAAAAGTTCTAGAGCAGAATTTTCAGATATTTATCAATCCAGTTTAAATGGTGAAGCATTATTAAATAACGTTGGTAGTGGTGTTAAAACAGATAAGGTGAATCAATTATTTACCCAAGGAAATATTTCAGCTACTGGAAATAATTTAGATTTAACGATCGATGGAAAAGGATTTTTTATTTTAGATGATGGCGGTAAAACACAATATACCAGAGCAGGGATCTTTGGTTTAGATAGTTCCAGTGCTTTAGTGGCCAATTCTGGTGCAAAAATTCAGGGCTATTCTGCAAGTAATGCTGGCGTACTTTCTACTAATATTTCTGATTTAACGCTTCATCAATCCGCCTTGCAGCCGAGGCAAACAACGGAAATTATATTAGCTGCTAATTTAGACTCCAGTAGTATCACGCCTCCCGATGTGAGTAGTTTTGATGCGGAAAATCCTAATAGCTATAATTATTCTGCTTCAACTAATATTTTAGATTCTTTGGGTAATTCACATAGTTTAGTTTCTTATTTTTCTAAAACATCGACAGCAAATCAATGGAAATTATATGCAAAAGTAGATGGTTTAGATGTTGGTGATCCTGTTGCTAAGGCAGGTTTACCCACCCTAGCATCCTATAATATTTTATTTAATTCAGATGGAACGATTGATACTAAAAATTCTGATTTGGCGCAGATTAGCTATTGGAATCCAGTCGATGCTACGGGTAAAGATAATGGCGCATTAAAGGGATCTCCTGGGGAGAATTTTCCCAATGTTGAGCCATTTGCTCATTCAAATTTCTCAATAGATCTAAGTAAATTAACTCAGACAGCGAGTGATTTTTCTATCGTCAATAACCAGCAAAATGGTTTTCCATCAGGTCAATTACAAAATTTAGAAGTTTCACAAGATGGTATCATTTCAGGCCAATATAGTAATGGGCAGTCTAGAGTATTGGGTCAATTAGCTTTAGCTAAATTTAGCAATGAACAAGGTTTGAGATCGGTTGGTAATACTGCTTGGATCAGTACGCTTGAATCGGGCGATGCTATTGTGGGTGTTGCTAATTCTGAAGGAATGGGTGCGTTACACAGTGGTTCATTAGAGTCTTCTAACGTGGATCTTTCTAATGAGTTAATTTCATTGATTGTGGCGCAAAGAAATTTCCAAGCAAATGCAAAGACGATTCAAGCTGAAGATGAAGTTGCTCAAGCTATTATTAATGCACATTAATAGAAGTTAAATTTTATGGATAAACTCATTTATACCGCTATGTCTGGTGCTCATCAAAGTATGTTAGCGCAAGCAATTTATGCGAATAATTTGGCCAATGTAGATACACCAGGATTTCGTGCGGATTATGCCAATGCAACTGCCGCTATGCTCAAGGGCGGTCAATATCATTCTCGTGCATTAGTAAGTAGTGATGCAGCTGGATCTGTTTTTTCTCCTGGCGTTGTTTCAGCAACCGATCGAGATTTAGATGTTTCTATTAATGGTGACGGTTGGTTTTCTGTATTGGATTCTTCCGGTCAAGAAGCCTATACCCGATCCGGTAATTGGTCTGTAGAGGACAGTGGTGCATTAAAAACCCAAACAGGTTATCAAATTATGGGTAGCGCTGGGCCCATTGTTTTGCCCGCTCATCAAAAAATAGAGTTTGCTGTTGATGGTCAAATTTCTGTAAGACCTTTGGGTGCAAACCCTAATGCGCTCGTTCAAGTAGATCGATTGAAATTAGTGAATGATGAGACGGGTGATTTGGTTAAAGGTGCTGATGGTTTATTTAGGCCTAAAAATAATAATACGCTTTCTTTAGATCCTAATATTCGAGTAACAGCCGGTGCTTTAGAAGGCAGTAATGTCAATGCAATAGAATCTTTATTATCCATCGTGAATTTATCGAGACAATTTGAAATGCAAATGAAAGAAATTACGCAGGCTGCAGATTTGGATGAAGCATCCAATCGGTTATTGAGACTCAGTTAAATTTTTTGATTAAGAGGTGTCGTTATGGAATCTGCATTGTGGATTAGTAAAACTGGATTAAGCGCGCAGGATACTAAATTAGGGATTATCTCTAATAATTTAGCGAACGTTTCTACTACGGGATTTAAAAAAGATAGACCTGTTTTTCAAGATTTATTTTACCAAATTAGTCGACAGCCGGGTGGTCAATCTTCGCAAAACACTGTGCTTCCTTCCGGCGTTCAGCAAGGGACGGGTGTAAGAATGGTTGCAACCCAAAAGGTTTTTTCTACCGGTAATTTGCAAGTGACCGATCAACCTTTAGATCTTGCTATTAATGGACGTGGATTTTTACAGGTACAAATGCCCGATGGAAATATTGGATATACTCGAGATGGTCAATTACAGATGGATGCTTCAGGACAGTTGGTGACTTCGGGTGGTTTAGTGATTCAACCCGTGATTAGCATCGCAAGCAATGTCGCGCATATTACCATTGGCACTGACGGTACCGTTTCTACCACAGATGCGAATGGTGCAACGACCCAAGTTGGCCAATTACAATTAGCTGATTTTTCTAATCCAGCAGGTTTAGAAGCGCAAGGTGACAACTTATTTAAAGCAACTACCGCCAGTGGTGATGCTATTATTGGCACAGCAACGGTAAATGGTATGGGTAATGTGATTCAAGGTTCAATAGAAAATTCAAATGTGAATGTGGTAGAGGAGCTGGTCAATATGATTGCGACTCAGCGTGCCTATGAAATGAATTCAAAGGTAATTTCTACTGTAGATCAAATGTTGCAGTACACGGTGCAAAATAACTAACAGATCATATGATTGGATACTTTATGAAATATAGAAAATTATTATTGGGTTATCTACTCATCAGTTTATTAACCAGTTGTAGTAGTTTGAGTTGGTTTTATAAGAAAAAACCTAAAATTGTAGCTGCACCTGTGACCGCAATTATTCCTGTGGCACCTAAGGTGATTGTTGATGGTGCTATTTATCATGATGGTTTTTCAACGCCATTATGGGAGGATCAGCGAGCGCGACGAATAGGTGATTTGCTGACAGTTGTTTTACAGGAAAGTACCAGTTCCAGCAAAACAGCAAAAACAGATATTAATAAAAATAGCTCTATCGATCTTCCCTCTCCCAGTATTTTAGGTGCAAGTAAAAAATTAGCGACCAGCATTGATAGTCAAAGAGCATTTAAAGGCGATGCTCAAGCCAATCAAAGCAATCGATTGGAAGGTTTAATTACCGTGACAGTTTCTGATGTGCTGCCGAATGGCACACTAGTTATTCGTGGCGAAAAACGGATTACATTAACCAGAGGAGAGGAGTTTATTCGGATTACAGGATTGGTTAGACCTGCCGATATAAACCCTGATAACAGTGTTCGCTCTAGTAAGATTGGTGATGCCAAAATTACTTATTCTGGTACTGGAGAGTTTGCTGAATCCAATCATGTGGGTTGGTTAACACGATTATTTAACAGCCCACTTTGGCCATTTTAATGGGAAGTCTATGATATGAGTCGATATTTTGATACCCGTTATACTAATGCTAAACGCTGGGTATTTGCCTTAATCATTGGTTTGTTAGCTACTCTAGCGCACGCTGAGCGATTAAAGGATTTAGCGACTATTCAGGGTATTAGAGCAAATCAATTGGTGGGTTATGGTTTAATCGTGGGTTTGGATGGTACTGGAGATCAAACCAATCAAACACCATTTACCGTACAAACTTTTAAAAATATGATGGTGCAATTCGGCATTATTTTACCGGAAGGCATGAATCCTACCTTAAAAAATGTCGCTGCTGTTTCTATATCAGCAGAATTGCCCGCCTTTGCAAAGCCTGGACAGTCGATTGATGTGACAGTTTCATCCATTGGAAATGCAAAAAGTTTACGTGGAGGCACCTTATTAATGACACCCTTAAAAGGTGCAGATGGTCACGTATATGCTATTGCTCAGGGTAATTTAGTGGTGGGTGGTTTTGGTGCTGAAGGAAAAGATGGTTCAAAAATCTCGGTTAATTTGCAAAGTGTTGGCCGCATTCCAAATGGTGCAACGATAGAAAAATCGGTTGCTAATTCGTTTGCCAGTGATCCGGTTATTATTTTTAATTTAAATCAACCTGATTTTACGACTGCTGAGCGAGTCAGTATTGCAGTGAATAAATTATTAGGGTCAAAAATAGCGCAAGCGTTAGATGCAACTTCAGTAAAAGTCATTGCGCCGACAGAATCTGCAGAAAAAGTATTATTTATTTCTCAATTAGAAAATTTAGAGATACAGCCGGGTGAAGGCGTTGCTAAAGTCGTTGTTAATGCGCGAACGGGTACCGTTGTCATTGGGAAAAATGTGAGATTATCAGCGGCAGCTGTCAGTCATGGAAATTTATCTGTCACTATTTCAGAAGCTGCTCAAGTCAGTCAGCCAACACCCTTGTCTAAAGGTTCTACTGTTGTAACACCCAGTTCAAGTGTGACGATAGAAAAAGAAGATCAGCGTATGTTTTTATTTAATCCTGGTGTTAGCCTGGGTGATCTTGTTCGCGCTGTCAATCAAGTGGGTGCTGCGCCAGGAGATTTAGTTGCTATTTTGGAAGCGTTAAAACAAGCCGGCGCTTTAAAAGCTGAATTGTTAGTGATTTAAAGGGGAAAGTTATGATGGTGCTCGGTGAGAATCGTTCATTAGATAACGCTAAATCTTATTTGGATTTTTCAGGTTTGGAACAGCTAAAGAGAAATTCTGCTAGCCATAATCCTGCACAAATTAAAGCAGTCGCTCAGCAATTTGAGAGTATTTTTGTTGGTATGATGCTAAAAAATATTCGTTCAGCAAATGAAGCATTGAGTAAGGATAATTTTTTAAGTACGCAACAAACACAGTTTTATCAAGAAATGTTAGATCAACAATTAAGTGTGGAAGTAGGTAGGCATCAAGGCATTGGTTTAGCTGATATGTTAGTAAAACAGTTGACGCCAAAAAATGCATTGAGGCATGAGGTTGAATCAATGAGCAATCAAAGCTTCAATTTGGGAAAAGAGAGTGATTTATGATTGATTTAGTGAGAATTGGTGCATCGGCATTATCTGCTAATCAATTGGCGTTAAGCACTATTGGGCAAAATATTGCCAATGCCAGTGATAAAAATTATACCCGTCAGGAAGTGAATTTTTCTTCATTAAATACTCAAACGATGGGTGTTAACAGAGCGGGGCAAGGTGTTTTATCTGATGGTATTAGACGTGTGTATGATCAATATATAACAAATCAATTGCGATATTCTACCAGTCAAAAAAATCAACTTTCCGTTGCTCATGATTATCTTAAGCAAATGGATGCTTTATTGGGTGATGGCACTGCTGGGCCTGCAATACAGCTACAAAATTTTCTTGCTGCTTTTCAAAATGCGATTAACGATCCGAAATCAAGTGCTGCACGACAAAATATTTTAAATGAAGCGAATTCATTAAGTAATAGTTTTTCTTCTATCAATAATCAATTAACTCTGCAAAAAAAATCAGCCAGTCTAAAAATAAGCGATTTAACCGATCAAGTAAATAGTATTACCAGTGTTTTATCTGGCATTAATGCTCAGTTGCAAGGTTTAGGAAAAAAAGGGCAAGTTGCTAATGATTTATTAGATCAGCGCGATGAACAGTTATTAAATTTATCTGAATTATTAGATGTTAAGACATCTCTTTCTGACAATGGTAGTGTGAATGTTTATTTATCTGGCGGTGAAAGTTTAGTATTAGGTAGTCAGGCGCATCGTTTGTTCACGAAAGCAAAATCAACTGATATTCAATCTACTGATTTAGCATTGCAATATGGTGCTCAGTCATTCATTGTGACTCAACATATTTCAGGTGGTGCTTTAGGGGGTACATTATTATATCGGGATCAAATTTTAAATACTTTTAGTCTGCAGTTAAATAAAGAAGCATTAGGTATTGCCGATGCGATTAATCAGCAACATCAAAAAGGTCTTACTTTAACCAATGCATTAGGCGGTGTTTTTTTTCAAGATATTAATAACGCTAGCGCACAGCGAACACGGGTAATGGCAAATACTAATAATAAACAGCCAGCAAGTGCAGAAATTGATGTGGCTTTATCTGACATTTCCTCTTTAAATACCAGTGATTATTCGGTTCAATTTTCAAAAACAGTTGCTGGGAGTTATAACATTATCCGTCAATCAGATAATGCCGTTGTTGCCAATGGAGCGCTGAGTGCAGTACCTTCTAGTATTGAATTTGATGGATTAACAGTAACTTTTTCCTCTGCTATTCCAAGCTTAGGAGATCAATTTCAATTATCACCCTTAAAATCAGGCGCTGATTTTCTTGCGCCTACCATAACCGATGTAAGAAATATTGCATTATCTCAACCTGTTGTTTCTAGCGCAGCACTGGGTAATCGAGGTTCAGCTCAAATAAGCGAAGTGAATGTCTTAAGTACAGATACAGATTATTTCGATATGCAAAATAAGTCTTTATCGCCGCCTTTGTTAATTAGATTTTATCTGCTTTCGAATAAGTCTTCATCTGTGGATGGCCAAACATCGGCAGGCATAGCGCCAACCACAGGGCTAATAGCAGATCCGAATCCAATACAAAAAGATCCTGCGCCAACAACAGGTCCCGCGCCAACAACGGATTCAGCTCCAACAACAGGTCCAGCGCCAACAACGGATCCAGCACCCACAATTGTAAGGCTGGTTTATGATATTTTAGATAATTCGAATCCTGACTTGCCAGCGGATTTGGTCCCAGCAGCTAGAGGCTTAACTTATACCTCTGGCGCTCATTTATTCTCTACCGATCCTATCAGTTCTTTATATACCGGTTATCAAGCGAGTATTACTGGAACCCCCTTGGCTGGGGATGCCTTTAGTATTAATTATAATACGAATGGTTTTCTAGATAATCGTAATGCTTCTGATTTAGCCAATCTCAATGCAACCTATTCTATTAATGCAAGTGGTGATTCTTTATTAGAGGGTTATAACCAGTGGGCTAATTCTGTTAGCCAATCAACGCATCAATTTGATATTGGCTTATCTTCTGCGGAAGCGTTATTGCAACGTGCTCAATCAGATCATCAACAAAAATCTGGTGTTAATTTAGATGAAGAAGCTTCTCAATTAGTTCGTTTCCAACAGGCATTTAATGCTTCTGCACAGTTAATTAATATCTCCCGCAGTGTATTTGATGCATTGCTCAATGTGTTTTGAGGAAGATTAATGTATGAGAGTTTCTACTGCTCAATATTATCAATCAAGTATTTTTGGTTTGCAGAATTTGCAAAGTCAGCTGTCAGAAATTCAAAATAAGATATCCAGTAATAAAAAAAGATTGCAAGCTTCCGATGATCCTGAGTCGGCCATTCAATCCGCTAGATTACAGCAGGGATTAGCCAGCATAGATCAGTATGATAAAAATAATAAAATAGCTACTGCACAAAATGAATTAATGGATTCTGTTTTGAATCAAATAGTGCAAGTATTAAATAGAGCAAAAGAGCTAGGTATTCAATCGAATAATGGCGCATTATCTTCAGCTGATAAAAATCAAATTACGACCCAATTACAAAGTCTAGCTACTCAATTACTGGATTTAGAGAATACCAAAGATTCAAACGGAAATTATTTATTTTCAGGTTTTAAAACAAGTCCGCCTTTTACCCAAAATAGTGCGGGTGTTTTTGAATATGAAGGGGATAAAAATAATAAGCAACAGATTCAGGTAGGTTATCAAAAATTAGTATCAGTCAATGAAAGTGGTTATGATTTATTTGAGAGTATTACTTCTGAAGTGGAAACTAAGAGCTTACTGAATACTGTGAATGATTTATCTCATGCGATTTATTCTTCTAAAGAAACAACAAATCAGCAGGAAATAAAAAACAATTTAACCCATTTAGATTTGGTGTTAGATCATATTTCAGCAGCCAGAACGCGTATTGCGGGGCGCTTGCAATATTTAGATGATATGACACAGGTCAATGATGCTGCACGACTGGAATCTAAAAAACTTATTTCACAACTAGATGATATCGATTTTCCAGCAATGGTGAGTGAATTAAATTTAAAAACTACTTTATTACAGGCTGCTCAGGCCAGTTTCGCTAAAATAAGTGATTTAAACTTATTTAATTTTTTAAATTGATCTTCTATGTAAAAGGAAAATTCAACCTATGTCACAATTGATTGCACAACAATATCAAGCAATTCATCAACAATCTGCTGTTGCTTATGCCGATGATCATCAATTGATTCAGATGCTTTATGATGGTTTGATTGAGCGAATTCACAGTGCGCGGTATGCCTTGGAGAAGGGTGGGAAGATTGAGCAAAAAGGGAGTCTGATTAGTAAAGCAATTTTGATTTTAGAAGGATTAAGAGCTTATATCAATTTAGAAAAGGGCGGTATGGTTGCTGAAAATTTAGATGCTTTGTATGGTTATATGGTGCGTCGTTTATTTGAAGCCAATTATCAAAATAGTGTGGATTTACTGATGGAGGTAGCACAGTTAGCAGAAGAAATTAGAGCTGGATGGGTTGGGATACGTCAAGATGCATTAGTTTATTTAGCCAGAAAATTGGAGGAAACATCATGTTAATTAAGACATTAAATGCGCATAAAGGATTGTTAGCAGCAATTAAAGCATCGGCTGATGCGCAGCAGTGGGATGAGTTTGAACAAAAATTGGAAACTTATACCACTCAACAGTGGTCAGAATTAGAAAAGGTTTTAGCCGCCCATAGCCATGAAATGAACGCGACTTCTGCTGCGATTGCTATTGAGCTACAAGCGCTTTACAACCAAGTGATGGCTTTTGCCATGCAGCGTAAACAGCTATTGGATAATCAAATTGCTTTGTTACAAAAGCAACAAAAAGTTGCTTCAGATTATCAAAATAATGATGCTGAAGGTTCATTTTAAGCATTGAGTTTTTGATAAAGCATTAAAGAAATCTGTGGTGTGGCCGTTATAAGGAGCGAGGTTTATTTGCTGTATTTTCAGTAAATTTGATTCGGCATGGAGTGTTTAAATAATGTCTCAGATTGTAAATACCAATATTGCTTCGTTAAATGCACAAAGCGCTTTGGGGAAAAGTCAAAGCGCTATTGAAGTTGCTATGCAGCGTTTGTCTACAGGGCTGCGTATCAATAGTGCAAAAGATGATGCGATAGGTTTAGCGACCTCCATTCGCTTAGACTCTCAAATTCGAGGCTTGAATCAATCTGTTAAAAATGCAAATGACGGTGTTTCGCTCTTTCAAACAGCGGAAGCTTCATTAACGGAGATTACCAATCTTTTACAACGGATACGAGAATTATCTGTGCAAGCATCCAGTAGCATTAGCTCATCTGCTGATCGCGCTACGCTTCAATTGGAAGTCACTCAGTTATCGAATCAGTTAGATACTATTGCCAACAATACCGATTTTAATGGTAAAAAGTTGTTGGATGGTAGTGCGGATCAATTGTCTTTTCAAATTGGTTCAAGCAGTAGCGATACGGTAAATTTTTCTATTGACTCTGTCACAACCAAAGATTTAAATTTTAATAATCCTTTAGGCGATTTAAATGGTGGTCGTGTTTCTTCAGCGTTAAGTTTATCCAGTACTACTTTTGCAAGTGGAGATTTAGTTTTAAATGATGTGAATTTATCGCAAATTAATTTTTCTGCTTTATCTTGGGCAAGCTATAAAAATACCAGCAATATTCTCAATCATACTACGCCTGTCGTTGCCTATATTAACGCAAAAAGCAGCGCTACCGGTGTCACTGCGACGGCCTATAATGTTTATAAAGGTTCTGGCAGTATTATTTCTGGCGTAACTAACGGCGCTTTAAACATTAATAATATTTTAATTAATGCAACCACCAGCCCATCGGATTTGGTCGATAAAATTAATACTCAAGTGAGTGGTGTCACTGCTGTTTTAAATACCGATGGTTCAATTACCTTAAGCAATGCTACGGGTTTAGATATTGTGATTGCGGGTACTGTGACCAATACGGGATTTACCGCGGGCACTTATACGGGATATGTTTCTTTATCTAATTCTGATCCTAGTGAGGATATCACTTGGAGTGCTTCGTCTAGTAATTCGGCGAATCGATTGCGTAATTTAGGTTTTGTACAAGGGCATGGGGCAGATATCTTAACTGGAGGTACCGTCACAACCGCATTAGTTAGCGCTGGAGAGGATATTCGTATTAATGGCATAGCCTTAGGACCGATTAATTCAGATACTCCGGCTGCAAAAGCAGCTGAAATTAATACAAAAACAGCCTTGACTGGCGTTTCTGCAGCTATTCGTACCGTTGCGAGTTTTGCCGTCGATTTTGCTAATAACCCACCTTTGGTAGCACTTCAACTGACTATTAATGGGGCTACTATTGGCGCACCTGTAACGGATGATATTACGGGTCTTGTGAATGTGATTAACGCAGCAGGCATCTCTGGCGTTATTGCCTCCGCCAGCACCACTGGGCAATTAATTTTAACTTCTGAGTCAGGCGCGACTATTTCTTTTCAGGCGACTGGTGGTGCTGCACAGTTATTTGGGTTAGGGGCGGGTATTTTTAATTATCGCGCCAATATTACCTTAACAGATAAAAATGGTGATCCTATACGTTTGGAAGGTAGTCGATCTTCGTTATTAAAATTGGGCTTTGTTTCATCGGGTGGTACCAGTGTCGATCTCTCTAGTAATTTAGGCTTGGATGTGAGTAGCATCAATAATGCTAACAGAGCCATTAATCGGATTGATCATGCGATTGCAAGCATTCAATCTAGCTTGGGTCATGTGGGTGCTGCTCAAAGTCGTTTTCAATCTGCGATTGCTTATTCTGAAGTGACTTCACAAAATTTATCTTCAGCAAAATCACGGATTATTGATGCCGATTTTGCTGCGGAAACTGCCGCATTAACGAAGGCACAAATTTTACAACAAGTGGGCATTGCTATTTTGGCACAGGCCAATGCGCAGATGCAGTCGGTGTTGTCTTTATTGCATTAGAGGTCGAATGGGGAGGCTAGAATATTATGTCGCATATTTCACCAGTAATGTCTGATCTTCAGTTATCGCAAAATATAATTGCCAATTCTTATTCTCAAGCAAAATCCGTTGGTCAAGAAAGTGAGTTGTCAGGTAGGGATATTACGCCAATTGCTTTGCCAGAGCAGGTATTAGCGCACTTAGATGATCAATTAAAGCAATTTTTACAAGACCATCAATATGAGTTGCGTTTTACCCTAGATCCAGAAACTAAATCCATAACCGTAAGTGTTATTAATACTGCAACTCAAGAAGTTGTTCGACGAATTCCTTTGGATCATGTTGAGTCTTCCACGAGTACCTTGATGGATCTCAATCCATTTTTAAATATTCAAGTGTGAAATTTTATGTCTAGCATACAGTCTTTGGGTGTTGGTTCTGGGCTAGACATTAAAAGTATTGTCTCTGAATTAGTGAGTGCAGAGAAAACTCCTGCTGCCAATAAATTAGATGCAGAAGAAAAATCTATTAACGACCAAATTTCTGCTTATGGTAATTTAAAGAGTAAATTATCAGATATTCAAGCTAAATTAAGTGCCTTAAAATCAACAGCTACATTTCAACAACGTAGCGTCAGTGTTGCTGCGTCAACCACGGGTGCAACTGTTGCAACAGCCTCTGCAGCAACAACGGCGATTGGAGGTAATTATACGCTAGCAACCACAGCGCTGGCTCAAGCGCATACGCTGTATACTTCCGGTGGTAATGCACCATTTACCAGCTTAAATGATACTATTGGTACCGGCACATTAACGGTAAGCTTCGGAACAACAGTTCATACTGAGCCAGATAATTATGTAAGTTTTACTAATAACAGCAACAGTTTGTCGACGCAAACAATTACTGTGAATAGCACGAATAATACTTTAGCGGGATTTCGTGATTATATTAATGCCGGTAATTTTGGTTTTACTGCGTCGACTTTATATAATGGCACTAACTATATATTGGTGCTGACCTCTTCGCTGACGGGCGCTAAGAATAGTATGAATATTAGCGTGGCAGAAGCGCCAGGTAACGGTGATGGTAATGATCTTGATGACATAGGATTATCTCGTTTGTCTTTTAGACAAGCCGGTGGTGGTACTCAGTTAATTCAATCTAAAGCTGCACAAGATGCTACATTTAGTATTAATAATATTCCCTTTACGCGAGATTCCAATAGAGTAACCGATGCAATTGATGGTGTTACGCTGACGCTAAAAAGTACCAATCCAAATGATGCGGTACAAATCAGTGTGGCGCGAGATACTTCTAATATCGAAACTCGAGTCAAAGATTTTGTGACTGCATTTAATGCCTTTAAAGATCAGCTCAATCAATATACCGATTATGATGCCGATACTAAAAAAGGTGGAATATTTTTGGGTAATGCAACCATCTCTAATATTCATCGATTGGTCAGTGAAGCGATTATTCAACAGGTGACCTATTTAACGGGCAATTATGTGGCGCTCACGGATTTAGGTATTAATAGTGATGCGCAAGATGGCACTTTATCCTTGAATACCACGAAATTAGCAGCAGCTTTAGCCGCGAATCCCGATCAAGTATCGCGTGTTTTTTCCGTGACGGCTGCTGCTTCCAATGCAGGGGTCGCTTATGCGGGATCTACCAGTGCAACATTGCCAGGTAGCAATTATGCCGTGAATGTGACTAGATTAGCTACCCAAGGGAATCTAGTAAGCCATCCTGTTGCTGGTCCATTTCCTGGTTTTATTATTAATGATACGAATGATAATTTTACTATCAGTGTAGATGGTATTAGTTCTGCCTCTATTGGTTTAACACAAACAAGTTATAACACAGGCGCTGACTTAGCTACTGAGATTCAAAATAAAATTAATTTGGATACTAGTTTGCGTGCGAGTAATAAAAGTGTTCAAGTGAATTATGCCAATAATCGTTTGACCATCACATCAAATAGTTATGGTGCTAATTCTGCTATTGCCTTGACTGCTGTAGATATCAATTCACAGAATACTGTTGGTTTTGCTACGAACCTTAATGGAACCTCTGGTGTAGATGTGGCGGGGACCATTAATGGTTTAGCTGCGACGGGTAGTGGTCGGCAATTGTTGTCGACCACCGGGAATAGCATTGGTTTGCAGTTAACCATTACGGCAGCCCAAACAGGGAGCTTAGGCACTGTTAATTTTACTCGCGGCAGCGCTGAGAGTTTTGACAATTTGATTACCCGTTTAACTGGTACTTCAGGTATTATTAGTCAACAAACTTCGGCTTTTTCTACTCGGCTTGCGGGTATTCGCAATCGTCGTGATCAGTTAAAACTTCGTACTGACAAATTTGAATCACGTTTATTAACTCAGTTTAATGCTATGGATACTTTGGTTGCTTCGCTGCGTTCTCAGTCTAATTTTTTGACCCAAGCATTTGCGAGTTCTTCATCGAATCATAGTCATTAATCATTTAAAAGGATTTTATGAATGATTCAAAAATCGTGGATTTCTGGTATTAATAAACAATTATATCATGCTGAATATGTAGTTTTTCAGCGTCAGTGTCAGATTCGTTATCAAAAAAATCTAATCGCATTTAAAAAATATTATCCTGAACTGTATCGATTCATTAAAACAACACCATTGAATAAAGTTGCTTTAACCTTTGATCGTGGGGAATTAAATATTTTGCATAATGGATCATTAATTTATGAAAAATCCCCTAGTGATTTAATTCGTCAGCAAGTAGATCTTTATTGCAAAAAACCAATAAAGAGAAGTTATATTACCGCCAAAACAACGGATCAGCGAGCGCTTGATCGTTTCCAGCATGCAGGGTTTATTAACCGCATTATTGATTTGTATGAACAGGAGATTAACCTTGTAGGTTTTAATAAAAAAATCCCTCTATGTACGGGTATGATGGTTATTGTTGGAGTGGGTTTAGGTTTTCATATTCCAGAATTAATAGATAAATTTAACGTTAACAATCTGGTTATTTATGAGCCAGAAGCAGAAATTTTTATTGCTTCATTGTTTAGTTTGGATTGGGTTAAAATAATTGAAGATTATCAATCTAGCCCGGAAAGATACCTTACTATTTTAGTGGGTGATTTAACAACAGATACCATTCAAACGATGCAGAGTTATATGCGTTATAGTGGATTATTTAACGTTGCCTCTATTTATATTTATAAACATTATAAAAGTCAGTCAATTGATAAACTTGCACAGGAGTTGATTGCTCAGTTGTATCGAGTCTTAATTGGTTGGGGCTTTTATGAAGATGAAATGATCAGCATTGCACATACCTTGGCTAATTATAAATCGTCAGCGCGTTACTACGATCATACTATTCATTGTAAAGAATCTGAGTTAAAAAAACCGATTGTGATTGTGGGTAATGGTCCTTCGTTAGATCATAGTATCGAATGGTTAAAGCAACATCGTCATCAAGTATTGCTGATTTGCTGCGGTGTATCTACTTTAAAATCTTTGTATGTCTGTGGGATTAAGCCAGATATTTTAACCGTCATTGAGCGCATTTATGCGCAAGCGCAATGGATCGAAGAATTAAATGACGCTGATTTTTTAAAAGAAATTATATTAATTACTTTAACCAATACCCATCCTAAAGTATTAAGCTATTTTAATCAGGTGGGTTTATGTTTGAAGCCAACAGATCTTGGTGGAGATTATATTGTTGACTTTTTATCTCATGGACATAAGGCTAGATTGAGTTTAGGTTGTCCTACCGGTATGAATGCTGCTTTATCGCTATTAATCAATTGGGGGTTTAAAAAAGCTTATTTATTAGGTGGTGATTTGGGTTATATCGATAGTCAATATCATCATTCTAAAAAAAGTAACTATTATGACCCCATCACTGGTCAAGATCGTAAACGTTATGAAGCAGTAGATGAAGATGTTTTGATAAGAAAAGGCAATTTTAGAGAAACGGTATTAACAGATTATCCTTTTGATGCAGCAAGAATAAATCTTGAAAAATTGTTGAAAAAAAATCTTGATTTTGTTTTATTCAATGCCAGTGATGGGGTTGCCATTGAAGGCGCAATACCTACTTTTTTAGAGGCTATTGATTTAACGCAAGAAACGCCTTTTGATTCTCATCAGTTAGCGCATACATTATTTGATTTGAGCTTTAGCTTGAATGCTTCATCTGATGATTTAAGTTTGCCTGCCAGGTTGTTTCAGCATCATGCTTTGAAAATTCAACAACATTGTCAAGTGATTCGAGCAATGTATTCTGAAATGCCAGTGAATTTATCTGAGGTATATTCATTATTTTCTAAAGTGCATCGCTATGTTTATCGATTTAATTTAGATAATGATCAATTAGACGCTTTAATTTTAATGCCGACCATTGCTCATTGTCAGTCGAGTATGATGCGATTATTTTATTTATCTGAATCAGGTGAACGATTTGAATATTTGTGGCAGGCTTGTCAAAAGATACTGCTTGAGTATATTACTTTTGTCGAAAATACTGTGACAGACAGTTGTTATCAATTAGATGATCTTGCTTTTCATGCGCAATAATTTCTGAGAATAGACTATGCCTATACAGTTTATTGTAATGCCGGATGTGGGTAAGAATGCGCTTGATGTTATTGAAATTCAGGCTGTACTCAATCAATCGCTGATAAAAGAACAAACTTTATTAGTGGTTGAATCAGAAAAAACTACATTAGAAATTCCTGCGCCTTTTTCTGGCGTAATAAAAAAATGGTTGATCAAGGTGGGTGATTCCGTTCATTCTGGGCAAGTAATTGCTGAAATGGAGGTGGAAGAATTATTAGCAGTTGAGGCGAAAATACCGGTGATTTCTGGTGTTTCTATGAGTGCCTCTTCGGCGATAAAGGCTAAATCTTCAGCTGTTATTGCAACGGCTCATTCCATTGTTTCTCAGGTTAATCTTCAGGTGCATGCGGGTCCAGCGGTGCGTCGTTTAGCGTATGAATTGGGTGTTAATTTAGCGCAAGTGAAACCTACCGGGCCTCGCGGACGTATTTTAAAAGAAGATATACAGGCTTATGTAAAATTACGTTTGACCTCAGCAGTAGAATCTTCGAGTTTATTGCCGGATGTTGATTTTAGTCAGTGGGGCTCGATTGAAAAAATAGCCTTAACGACTTTGGCAAAAGCCAGTGCAAAAAATTTGCAACGTAGTTGGTCTGTTATTCCTCACGTCACTCAATTTGAGGAAGTGAATATTACGGAGTTGGAAAAATTAAGGAAAAAATTTAATGCAGATTTAAGGGTAGATGGCATTAAGTTGACCCTGTTAGCTTTTATACTTAAAGCAGCAGCAGATGTTCTGAGTGAATTTCCAAAATTTAAAGCCTCCTTATCATCGGCGCAAGATCAGCTGATTATAAAGCACTATTGCCACATAGGTTTTGCTGTGGATACATCTCATGGTTTAGTGGTGCCAGTTTTACGTGATGTTGATCATCAATCTTTGCAAGAGATTGCTACAGCATTGCAAACCTTAAGTACTAAGGCGAGGGCAAAAAAATTATTACCGCAGGAAATGCAGGGCGGTTGTTTTACGATTTCATCTTTGGGTGGGTTGGGTGGAACTCAATTTACACCCATTGTGAATTGGCCTGAAGTAGCGATTCTGGGTGTATCCCGTAGTCAATACAAACCCATGTGGGACGGACAACAATTTATACCGCAATTAATATTACCGATTTCGCTATCCTATGATCATCGTATTATTGACGGTGCCGATGGCGTGCGTTTTTTAATTGCATTACAGCAGCGCTTAGAAAATTTTCAAAGCTTTTTCACTTAGGTGTATTTTCAATCAATTTGTTGTCGGGGCTGATTAATCGTGGTGAGATTGCATTTTTAAATGGTTTCTCCACAAAGTTATCCACGGGATTTGTGAATAACCTCAGTGAAAGACGCGAGATGAATTTTATTGCACGCGGTAGGTAATGCGGCCTTTGCTTAAATCATAGGGTGTCATTTCAACTTTCACTTTGTCGCCCGTGAGAATTCGAATATAGTTTTTGCGCATCTTGCCTGAAATATGGGCGATAATAATGTGACCATTATCCAGCGCGACCCGAAACATGGTATTAGGTAAGGTTTCTGTTACGGTGCCTTCCATTTCAATCTGTTCTTCTTTCGACATAAATTCAGCGGACCTCATTCCTTCACTGTGTAATATAAAAATGACTTGCTACGCGCGAAGCGCCGGTATTGTGCCGTAAAAAACATGGGTTAGCAAAAACTATCTTCATTGGCTATACCGGCTTGCTTATTATTTTAAAGCAATAGATGGCTGAGGATTCTTAAGCAGATCTTCAGTAACGCGGTTGATCACTTAACGGAAATAGCGTCTAATGGCCGCGTTTTTAGGCTATTAGGAATCCTGCCCATTATGAGTACTCAGCAATCCGCTGTTTCAGTTGTTGTTCCTGTCCATAATGAGGCAGGTAATATTCGCCCTTTATTTCTAGAGATTCACCAGAGTTTATCTGCGTTAACTGATTGGGAAGTGCTATTCGTTGATGATGCAAGCAGCGATCTTAGTGCGCAAGAGTTGGCGCAACTGCAATCAGAATTTGCTCAGGTGCGTATTTTGCGTCAGAAAGCATGTCAGGGGCAAAGTACAGCGGTTTATCTAGGTGTACAAAACGCTCGATTTCCCTGGATTGCTACCTTAGATGGTGATGGTCAAAATGATCCTGCAGATATTCCAAAATTATTGACTGTAGCGAAAGCCCATGGTTTTCCAAATAACCTAGGTGAGCGGGATAAACCCGCTTTAATTATGGGATATCGTCGATCTCGTCGTGATGTATGGTTGCGACGTTTATCTTCCCGAGTGGCGAATGGTGTACGTAGTTATTTTCTGCAAGACGACACACCAGATTCTGGTTGCGGTCTTAAAGTTTTTCCTCGCGCAGCTTTTTTAAAATTGCCTTATTTTGATCATATGCATCGTTTCATGCCTGCATTATTTAAACGATTAGGCGGTGCTATTTTTTCGGTTGAAGTCAACCATCGGTCTCGACAAAAAGGGATTTCCAAGTATGGATTGCATAATCGTTTATGGGTTGGTTTAGTGGACCTGCTGGGTGTTTTTTGGTTATTAAAAAGAAATAAAAAATTTGATTGGCAGGAACTTAAATAAAGGAACTGGGTCATGACAAAAGATCTGTGGATCATGGTTGGATTTATGGGGCAGACATTATTTTCTCTGCGTTTTATTGTTCAGTGGTTAAGCAGTGAAAAAGTCAAGCGCAGCGTTATTCCCATTGCTTTTTGGTATTTTAGCTTGGGTGGTGGTGCCGTATTATTTGCTTATGCGCTTCATCGCCAAGATCCAGTATTTGCGGTAGGGCAAGGGTCTGGATTAATTATTTATCTGCGCAATCTTTATCTTGTGCATCGTGAAAGACGGTATGCGTTATCCACCTCTTAATTGTGTTATTTTATTTGTCGTTGCATTTTTAATATTCAGCTCTGGCTTAGGATTGCGTGATCCTTGGGCCCCAGACGAACCACGCTTTGCTTTGGTGGCAAAGGAAATGGTGAGCAGTGGTCATTGGTTGTTACCAACGCGGGGTGGTGAGCTGTATCCGGACAAGCCACCTTTTTTTATGTGGTGCATCGCTGTTTTTTATGCGCTGACTCATGTCATGCGTTTTGCGTTTTTACTCCCTTCCTTGTTAGCTGCCTTGGGCACATTATTCCTAACCTATGATTTAGCTAAACGCCTTTGGGGGCGTGATATGGGTTGGATTGCAGGCGCAGTTTTGCTGAGTTTATTTCAATTCACTTTACAAGCTAAAACAGCCCAAATTGATGGGGTGTTATGTTTTTGGACCACATTAGGTTTTTATGGATTAATTCGACATTTATTATTAGGGCCAAATTGGCGATGGTATTCAATCAGTGGTTTGGCGATTGGTTTTGGTGTTATTACCAAAGGCGTTGGCATTTTACCTTGGTTTATCTTAATTCCCTATGCTGTGTTGGCGTTTAGGCGATGGTCGTTTATTCCATCTATTCCATGGAAAAATAAGCGTTGGTTGTTAGGGCCAGCGGCAGCTTTATTGGTAATTGGTTGTTGGTTGGTGCCTTTATTGTGGTTGAGTTATCAATCGCAAAATGCTCAATTATTGGAATATCGCAATAATATTTTATTTCATCAAACCATCACTCGTTATGCCCATGCTTGGCATCATCTCGAACCTTTTTGGTATTATTTAATTGTTGTTGCGCCTTGGGCTTGGTTCCCTGTCACTTTAGCGCTGCCTTGGTTATTACCACGTTGGTGGTTAGCCTTAAAAAATAAAGATGCACGTTTAGGGTTGCTATTGGGTTGGATGATTTGTGTATTGCTATTTTTTTCTATCAGTCCAGGGAAGCGAGGCGTTTATATTTTACCTATCGCGCCAGCGCTTGCTTTAGCAACAGCACCCTTTCTTAAAGAATTATGGAGCAGTGTGCGATTGCAAAAATTGGCGAGTGGTTTTTTATTATCAGTGAGCGCTTTACTGGTAGGTTCGGGCATTTACGAAATATATAAGCCAACTGCAATGGTGTTGCAGCAACCTGTCATTCCATATTTCTTTTTAGGTTTTGGTAGTTTAGGTTTTATCGTTTGGAGTTTGCGTGGGTGGCAGCAATCGGGATTAACCAGATTAACCGTTTTTTTGGGTTTATTTTGGATGGGTTATGGTTGGGTAACTTATCCAGTGATTAATGCGGTACGTTCTGCTGAGCCTCTAATGGTGCAAGTTCAGCAACAAATGGGACCTGGCGCTACTTTGGGTATGGTTGCTTGGAAAGAGCAGTTGTTATTGCACGCACCAGCAGGTACTGTGGTTTTTGGTTTTCGCAAAGACCTTCAGCAACAATGGCGCGAAGCAATAATATGGTTGAGTAAAGACAGTAATTATTGGCTATTAGCACCAAAAGACAGTATTTTATGGCCCAGTCTGGCAGCTTGTTCTGAGTCTTTACGAAGCATTGATTTAGGATACCGTTATCGACAAACTTGGTATTTGTTGCATGGTTGTCGTGCTTGATTAATCATATTATCAGCAAAATAAGACAAAAACGTTACGCTCTAGTAACTTTGACGCATTGAAGCTTACAGTGGCTTTTCTTATACTCGCTGAGCAATTTTTCTCTAGTGTCTACTGAATCAAAGGCAATCATTATGAAAATGAATTCTTCTTTATTACTAAGAGCTAGTGTTTTGCTTATCGCTTGTCTCTTGGGGCTATGTGGGAAGACAGTATGGGCTGCAAAACCTTTTGATGGTGTGCCTCCACCTTACGCTACTAATCTTTTAGGTTGGTTTGATACCAGTGAAGGGAATCTTTATCGAAATGCCAACTGTCAATCTTCGGCAGCCTCTAACAATCAGAGTGTGGCTTGTTGGGTCGACCATTCGGGCAATAACTATCATTTGACTTCTGTTGCTGGTAAAGGGGCGCCTCAATATCTTACTCAGAGTGGGCCTGCTAAGCGGGGTGTAGTGCATTTTTCTGCAGCCTCTTTAGATACTTTAGAACATACTTTAGATGCTGCAGTGAGTACGGATTACTCTGTATTTGTTGTGATGAAGTCCACCGCTGAGCGCAGTCAAAGTCAGCCACTTTTTAGTAATAGTGATCGTCGAGCCAGTCGTTTTTTTGAGGTGGGTGCTCAAGGTGGTGCCCAACGTATGTCCTTTGAAAGTCAAAGCAATGGGCCTTTTTTATATGCTGCGCAAGAACAATCTTGGCATGTCGATGCTTTTACCCATAATACAACTGGCTCAGGAGAGCGTCTTAATATTTGGCGTGATGGGGCTTTATTAGATCAAAAGAATTTGTCTATTGCGGGTGCTGGTGTTTCTGGCGCCGGCGCTACTTTTACACATTTGCGCATCAATCGCGATTTGTCTGGTGCTCAATACGGCGATTATGATGTTGCTGAAATTATTATTTACAATCGCGCACTCAGTGAATGTGAAGCGCGTTCTGTTAGTTTTTTTCTAACTAAAAAATACAATCTGCCATTTTTACATGTGAGCGCCTATGATGCTTATGATAATTATGGATATGATTTAACGAGTGCGATGGACTTACGAGCAACAACTTCCGATCCTCTAGGCAATACCTGTACGAATTTTTATGCTACTCAAGCAACTTCTTCTGCGGCAACTTTGGAAAATCCAGTTGGTCTTGCACAAGATGGTTTGGTCTTTTTAGGGCATAGTGCAGAGGAATTAGATCCAGGTTCAGCATTGCAGCGAATTGATGTACCGGAAAATTTAGTGCGCGGGAAACGATTGGCGCGTGTATGGCGCGTGAATCAAGCAACAGCCAATATTAGTGCCTTTGACGTGAAGTTTTCAGTGAGAGCGCTGTCTAGCAGTCAACAATATGCAGGTGATTATGCTTTGTTAGTGGATCAGGCTGGCACTGGGAATTTTGCTAATGCTCAAATGTTTCCGCCAATGAAATTAGAAAATGGTGTTTTGACTTTCAGTCAGCGTGCATTACCGGATCAAGCTACTTTTACTTTAGTCAAAGATTTATTAATGGATACCGATAAAGATGGAACGCCTGATTTAGTAGAATTAATGGAAAATTCAGATCCCTCCAATCCAAATTCGTTGCCAGATGTTGATCGAGATGGTGTTGTTAACTGGAGAGATGTAGATGCGGATGGTGATGGTATTAGTAATACTGCGGAAAATGCTGGCGTCAATCCTTACGGTGACGCAGATAGCGACGGTATTTTTACTTACCTAGATGCTAGCGAGACACACTGTACTGATAATAATGGTGACGGTTGGTGTGATGTTGCCAGTGCGATGGATAGCAATAATGATGGTGTTTTTGATTTTCTAAGTGGCACTGCAAGTAATCCTGTCAACGAAGATATAGCAGATACTGATAGCGATGGTTTATTAGATTCTGCTGAATGCCCTGGATTTCCTTGTGTCGATAGCGATCATGATGGGGTCTCAAATTACCGTGATGCTGATGATGATGGCGATAGTATTTTAACTAAAAATGAACTGAGTGATACCGATGGTGATGGTATGCCAGATTATTTTGAGTCAAATACAGTGGATACCGATGGTGATGGTATTTTTGATTTTCGTGATACTGATGATGATGGTGACGATGTTTTAACGAGTGCTGAAATTGGCAGCGATAAATTAAATCCTGCTGATGTAGATGGTGATCATATTCCTGATTATCTTGATGCAGATGCATCCAATCATACTGTCACAACTGATAAATCGGGTGATAGTGATTTGGATGGTGTCAGTGATTTAGCCGAATGTCCTGGTCTTCCTTGTCGAGATACCGATCAGGATAAAACGCCTGATTACATGGATAAAGATGATGATGGAGATGGCGTATTAACGAAAAGCGAATTAGGTGCTAATCCTACGAGTCCGCGAGATTCCAACAGCGATGGTGTTGCTGATTATTTAGATAAAAATACCGATGGTTCGCGAAGTTTGGGCGGCAGCGGTGGCGCTGCTGTACGTACTGGCGGCGGCGGTAGTATGCAAGGTGTTGCATTATTTTTCCTCATGGGTTTGTGCTTAGTAAGAAGAAGAGTCATCGCGAAGCGATTATATTTATTGCCAATGACACTTCTTGCTTTGGTAGTCACGCCTGTCGTTGCCGAGGAGGCAGCACCGTTGGTTTTTGCTCCTCTTTATATTGGCGGTAATCTTGGTGTGAGTTATCTTTGGCCTGATACCAGTACAACGACTTTTGAGAATGATGATAGTAATGCCTTTGGTTTAGGTTTGTTTGCTGGATATAATTTATCGCCTTCTTTAGCGCTGCAGGTGAATTACAATTATTTAGGTGACGTTGGTTTATTTGACGCGACGAATCAGCTCAAAGCCAGTGTGAGTTATCAAACTCTTTCTGCAGATATTCGAAAAATATTTTGGCAGCCAAGCGATCGTTGGTCTGCTTTTGCGGGGACAGGCTTTAGTTATTTGCATAATACTGGAAAAGATGTTGCCTATGAAAAAGAAAAAAATATACAAGTTAAGTGGATTATTGGCGCTGATTATTTATTAAAACCCGGTTTATTACTTCGTCCACAGATAGAATCTTTTTCTAGTGATGCCAGTTATTTTTCTGTTGGGTTAGTGAAATATTTAGGCGGACATCAGAAAAAATTGAGTCGAGCATCTATTGTGGAGGTAGCG
>JAHFSE010000097.1 GCA_023265895.1 Gammaproteobacteria bacterium | reverse complement strand
GTGGTACTACTTCTGTTGCATCTTGGCTGCATGGTCATCCTCAGATTTTTATGCCCAAGATAAAAGAGCTTTCATATTTTGATTGGGATAATCCTTTAGTTGGTGTTAGAAAAAGAAAAGATTACTTTAGGTTTTTTTCAGGAGTGACTGCTGAGCATAAAGTAGTTGGGGAGGCTTCCCCAAATTATTTGTGTTCGAAAGTGGCAATTGACAATATTTTAACGTTTAATCCTGAGTCAAAATTTATTGTGTTGCTTAGAAATCCTGTAGAGATGGCTATATCACTGCATGCGCAACTGGTTTTTAATTTTCATGAAGATGAAATTGATTTTGAGCGTGCTTGGCATCTTCAGTCGATACGCAAGTCTGGGAGGCATATTCCAGCGCACTGTAAATTGCCAAATTTTCTTCAATATAAGGAAGTGTGTAGCTTGGGAAATCAACTTGAATTACTTTTTTTAAAGGTTATGAAAGAAAAAATTTTTATTATATTACTTGATGATTTGCATCATGACACTATTGGAATTTATAGAAAGTTGCTGAACTTTCTTGATGTAGGTGACGATGGCCGCCGAAATTTTCCTATATTGAATACAAGGCGTATGGGAAGGCCTTCACCTTTGCATCGATTTTTGCGAGATATTGGTTATTTAAAGCAGCGATTAGGATTTGGTCATATTCAAACTTCAGTTGGAAAGAGATTAGATAGTTTTGCTGTTGCTGATTCTAATTGCAATTTGATTTCAACACCTAAGCCTGCGGTTATTGCAATGCTTGAGAAGGAGTTTTCTGCGGATACCAAGTTGTTGGAAATTTTGACAGGTAGAAAATTCAAAAATAATCTATGCAGTCGAAGACAGAGCACCACGGCTTTAGCCGTGGGTGAATGAGCGCGGCGGCGATATAATGCGTGAATGGAAGTTACCAAATCAGCACATAGCGTATATCGCCTTCAATACCACGTTGTTTGGGTATGCAAATATCGCCGCCGCATCCTGATTATTTTTGAAGATGAGTTGCGCGTGTTTTTGCTGGAAATTAATTAGTTATGCAAAGGTCTCTAATAATAAATCGAATTCGATATAAAAATAATGTATTTGATTGGTTTGAGTTAGTGCGATTTAGAAATTCTTCTAATTTGGAGGTTGTATGCAGTCTGTGGCAGAAAAAGATACCTCGTTGTTGGCAGCACACCCTGCTTCAGTAGTTGGATATGGCCAAATGTGTACGCGTTGTGTAATGGATATGTCTGCGCAGGGTATCATATTCGATGATATTGGTGTTTGTAATTATTGTACGGATTTTCTGAGAAAATACTCTGATATTCAGAAATCAGGAGCTAAATATTTGGCGTTTCAATCTGATTTTATTGCGCAAATTAAACGTGATGGTGTTGGTAAAAAATATGACTGTATTGTCGGTGTCTCTGGTGGTGTAGATAGCTCCTATGTTCTTTATTTGGCGATTGAGTGTGGTTTAAGACCGTTAGCTGTTCATTTAGATAATGGGTGGAATTCTGAGCTTGCTACGCATAATATTTCTAATTTGGTTTCTCAGCTTGCTGTTGATCTTTATACGCACGTGATTGATTGGGAAGAAAACAGAGACTTACAGAGAGCTTTCATTGACGCCCATGTTGTGGATATTGAATTGCTGATGGATAACGCAATGTTGTCACTAAATTATAGTCAGGCATCAAAATACGGATTGAAATATATCTTATCCGGCAATAATTTTGCGACAGAAGGTATGAGAATGCCGGAAGGTTGGTATCAGCATAAATTTGATAAATATAATATTCGCCAAATCCATAAGCGTTTTGGCGTACAAAAAATTAAAACGCATAAATGTATTTCTACATTAGATTATGTTTGGTATGAATTTTTTAGAAAAATTAGGCGTGTACCATTCTTGGATTACTTTTCTTATAACAAGGCTGAAGCATTAAAAATTCTTGAGGAAGAGGTGGGTTATAAACCTTACCCTTACAAACACTATGAATCGATCTTTACTCGATTTTACCAAGCCTATATTCTTCCTAGAAAATTTGGGTACGATAAACGTAAGGTGCATCTCTCCTCTTTGGTTGTAAGTAATCAAATGACTCGAGATGAAGCTTTAGAGCTCCTATCTATGCCTGTCTATTCAGATCCTCAACAGGAAAAGTCAGATTATTTTTATGTGCTAAAAAAACTTGGATTCTCTGAACAGGAATTTTCGAACTATATAAACTCTCCAGCTATTTCTCATGCGTTTTATGGTTCTGAGCGTTCGTTTAGTGATTTTTTGGTGAAGATTTATAAGGTAGTTAAGAGATTGCGTTATGCTTAAATTTGCTTTGATTGGATGCGGTAGAATTGCTAAAAGGCATGCTGAGTTGCTTGGCGGTAACCAGGTTTGTGGTGCTCAACTTGTTGCTGTTTGTGATGTGGTTTTTGAAAAAGCAAAAATAATCGGGGAGAGTTTTTCGGTACCATTTTTTTCAGATATGCATGAAATGATGACAGTTATTTCTGTTGACGTTGTTGTGGTGCTTACAGCAAGTGGCTTGCATGCTGAGCATGTTGTTGCGCTTGCGCCTTACGGCAAGCATATCATGGTTGAGAAACCAATGGCGCTCACTCTTGCAGACGCAGATCGAATGATTGAGGCTTGTGATGGTGCTGGAGTTAAATTGTTTGTTGTAAAGCAGAATCGATTTAATGTACCAATTTTAAAGGTCCGTGAGGCCTTAGTTGCAGGTCGGTTTGGAAAATTAGTTCTAGGTACTGTGAGAGTGCGTTGGTGTCGTCCACAAGCCTATTATGACCAAGATAAATGGCGAGGTACTTGGGCATATGATGGAGGTGTTCTAACTAATCAGGCTAGTCATCATATTGATATGCTGGAATGGATGATGGGTGATGTTGAAAGTGTTTTTGCTATGGCACGTACGGCACTTGTGGATATTGAAGTAGAAGATACAGCCGTTGTTGCATTACGATTTGTCAGTGGTGCATTGGGTATTGTGGAGGTTACGACAGCAACTCGACCAAAAGACCTAGAAGGCTCGTTATCCGTACTTGGTTCTGGTGGGACAGTGGTTGTTGGTGGTTTTGCAATGAATCAAATGGATACTTGGAACTTTGTGGATCAAGCTTCTGACGATAGCGAGGTTATGCAGAAATATTCCGTGAATCCATCTAATGTGTATGGTTTTGGTCATCAAGCGTATTACGAGCATGTTGTTGATTGTGTTCTTAATAATGCTCGGCAGCTTGTAGATGGTTTGGTGGGTAGGAAGAGTCTTGAGCTCATTACAGCTATTTATGAATCTATAGAAACTGGTCGAGAAGTTATGCTTCGTTTTCGTCCAAATCGTTGTCGATTAGGAGTTCGGTAGTGAATGAGCCTATCTTAAAACAAGTTGGTATTGTTGATGTTGTGTTTGGTGCCTCTGTTACTATTGTGCAACCAGTAAATGTTTATGGTTGTGAAATAGGTGCGAATTGTTTTATTGGTCCATTTGTGGAGATTCAACGAAATGTAAGTATTGGTGCGCGTACTCGTATTCAATCGCATTCTTTTATTTGTGAGCTTGTTACTCTTGGTGAAGATTGCGTTGTTGCTCATGGGGTGATGTTTATTAACGACACTTACGGAAGTGGAGCACCAGCCGGTGGAGATAGGACAAAATGGAAATCGACTGTTATTGGTGATCGTGTTTATATTGGTTCTAATGCTACCATTTTGCCTGTTAGAATTTGTGCTGATGTTGTTATTGGAGCAGGGGCGGTTGTTACTAGAAATATTGATGAGTCTGGTGTTTATATTGGTAATCCGGCAAGGAAAGTTAGATGAGTGCTCCAATTAAATTTCTTGATCTCTATTCACAATATTTAACGATCAAACCAGAAGTTGATATTGCCATCGAGAGTGTTATTCGTGAATCTTCTTTTGTTGGAGGCGCCAATGTGTCTCGATTTGAAAGGCGGTTTGCCGCTTTTCAGCAGGCTGAATGTTGTGTTGCCGTAGGGAATGGTACAGATAGTCTTGAAATTATTCTGAAAGCTATGAATTTCCCAAAAGATAGTGAAGTGATTGTGCCTGCAAATTCTTTTATTGCTAGCTCAGAAGCTGTAACAAATTCTGGGTACAGGGTGGTATTTGCAGATATAAATCCATCTACGTATACGCTAGACATAAATGATGTTGCGAATCGTATTACTGGTCGTACAAAAGCAATTATTGCTGTTCATTTATATGGCCACCCTTGCGAGATGGGAGCATTGATGAGTCTGGCTACTCATTATGATTTAAAGGTGATTGAAGATTGTGCCCAGGCGCATGGCGCTGAACACTATGGTCGTCGGGTTGGTGCTATTGGTCATGCGGGGAGTTTTAGTTTTTATCCGGGAAAAAATTTAGGTGCTTATGGTGATGGAGGTGCGATTGTTACTAATGATAAAGTATTAGCTAATTATTGCCGAATGATTGCTAACCATGGCCGAATCGATAAATATGACCATCAATTTGAAGGAAGAAATAGTCGTTTGGATGGTATTCAGGCTGCTATTTTAAATGTAAAGCTGAATTATCTTGACCAATGGATTAATGCTCGCAACCAGCTTGCATCTGCGTATTTTGACAGATTAGCTAATGTGCAAGGTGTAGTGCTGCCTGTTATAGAATCGCGAGTGCGCCATGCGTTTCATTTATTTGTAATTAAAGTTGATAGGCGAGAAGCTCTGACTCTTGCACTTAATGATGAAAATATACAGTTTGGCATTCATTACCCAGTTGCATTACCAAAGCTGCGAGCTTATGAATATTTAGGGCAAGCAGATGAGTCATTCGCTGCTGTTAGTTTGAGTCAGCAGTTATTAAGTTTACCTATAGGTGAACATCTTTCTATTGGGGATGTTGAGAGAGTATGTGATGTTATCTGTAGATGGAGCTTAAGCTGAAATTAAAGTTAAGGACAATGATTTAGTTATGACGCAGCGAAATGTATGGTTTCGTGAGCCATTGCCCGTATTAATTCTCTATTTATTACTGGGTTTGGGGTTTTTTATTTATATTCCTGTAGCTCTATTCCACAGTAATAGTTTTTTATTATTACAAGACTGTTTATTGTTTGTTGGTGTTATTTCTACTGCTTTGTCTCGACTTGAAAAGCGTCGATTGTTTGGTGGCAATAGTTTTATAATCATTTTTCTGTTTTTATTTTTATTTAGTTTAATCTCTGGAGTGATTTTAGATCCTTTGAGAATCACATTAAGTACTATCCAGGGGTTGCGTTCTTTATTATTTGGGATTTTGGTGTTGGTACTTAGTAGTTTTTGGTTGAATTCTCAAAATAGAGTTAATCATGTTTTAAAGATTATAGTCATCGGTTCTATTTTTTCTGTACTCTATGGATTCAAGCAACTTATATTTGGATTATTGCCTTTCGAGCTTGAACATCTTGCTTCAATGGGTAGTTCTCTTGCCGAAGTTGATAAGCTTAATCGATTGCGAGTGCCGTCGGTGTTTGGAGATTCTGCAGCATTTGCCTTCGTGATTTTATTAGCAACTCCTCTTTATCTTGTTGGTCAGCATCGTCAGTTGTTTCCATTTTTTCGAACCCCCCCCCGACATTTTTTTATAATAGCGTTACTTATCTTTGGGCTTGGGGTAACTCTTACTCGGGCGCCAATGGTTGGTTTGGCGGTTACTTTTTTTATATTGTATTTGATTAATTCAAAATGGACTGTTAATAGATGGCTGAAGCTTTTCGGTTTGGTTTTTGTTTTTACATTTTTGCTGTTAGTAATTGATTATATTGTTGTAATTGGAATTCTTGCGCAATCAGATTTGAAATCGGTACAAACTATTAACAATGTTTTGACCTCTGTCTGGACTCTGTTGCCAAGAGTTTTGTCTGGTGACATATCTTATCAGTTAGAATCACTTCGCGGTTTAAGTGTATCATCTCGCTCCGAATCATGGCGCGAAGGCATAGGTTTTTTGATGACATATCCATTTGGTGGTGGAATTGGGAATATCACAGAAGGTGGGCATGGGTTATTATCTTTTTCGCCTGTTGATGTTGGAATATTGCGCTATGGTCTTGAGCTTGGTTGGTTGGGTTTTATTTCAATGATTGGTTTGTTTATCGGCATTGCGTTCACTGGATGGATAAATACAAGAAAAGTAGTAGACGAGTCAACAAAATTATTGGGTAGGTATTTATTTTCTTTATGGGTAGGTATTTGTACTGCGCTGAGCATCACTAGTTTTTTACACACAGAAATATTGGCAATTATGGTTTGGGTATTGGGTGGAATTATGCTTAATTTAGATCAAATTTCGATGAGTGGTAGAGTTTTTTTAGAGCGCGAGGCAATTGAAGCATGAAGGCAGTGATCTTGGCTGGAGGGCTTGGAACTAGAATTTCAGAGGAATCACATTTGAGGCCTAAACCAATGATCGAAATTGGTGGAAAACCTATTCTTTGGCATATTATGAAGATTTATGCTCATCATGGTATTCACGATTTTATTATTTGTCTTGGCTACAAAGGCTATGTGATAAAGGAGTATTTTGCTAATTATTTTTTGCATATGTCAGACATTACATTTGATATGTTTGAAAATCGAATGGAGGTGCATCAGCGTCATGTAGAGCCATGGCGAGTTACTTTAATTGACACAGGTGCTGATACTATGACTGGGGGGCGTTTGAAACGTGTTCGAGATTATATTGGGAGTGAGACTTTTTGCTTCACCTATGGGGATGGTGTTGCAGATGTTAACATTGGAGATTTAATTAGATTTCATGAAATGCATGGAAAGTCTGCTACGGTTACAGCTATTCAGCCTCCAGGTCGATATGGTGCGTTAAATTTAAAAAATAATTCTGTTGTGAATTTCCAAGAGAAACCAGATGGTGATGGAGCATGGATTAATGGTGGTTTTTTCGTTTTGGAGCCAAAAATAATTGATTTGATCAGTGCTGATTCTATGAGTTGGGAGGCTGAGCCATTGATGAGTTTGGCAGCGCAGGGTGAACTCATTGCTTATAAGCATACTGGATTTTGGCAGGCTATGGATACTTTGAGAGATAAAAATCACTTGGAAGAGTTATGGACAAAGAATAATGCACCATGGAACACTTGGTCATGAAGCAATTTCAAAATTGCTTTTTGGGTCGGCGGATATTGCTCACGGGGCATACTGGATTTAAAGGTAGTTGGCTTGCACTTTGGCTTACAGAATTGGGAGCTCAAGTTACTGGTTTATCTCTGTCTCCTGTGGGGCAGTTAAATCACTGGAATATGCTTGGTTTGACAATAGATGAGCGTATTTTGGATATAAGAAATGCTTCCTCTGTGCGTCATGTAGTTGAGGATGTGCGGCCGGAAATTGTTTTTCACCTTGCTGCTCAACCACTTGTTCGAAAATCTTATGATGAGCCTTGCATAACTTGGGATACCAATGTTATGGGGACAGTTAATTTACTTGAAGCATGTCGTTTAGTTAATTGTGTCCGTGCAATTGTTGTCGTAACAACTGATAAGGTTTATTTGAATCAAGAATGGGCTTGGGGTTATCGTGAAACGGATCGATTGGGTGGGTATGATCCATATAGTGCATCTAAAGCTGCGGTTGAGCTTGTAGTAGAGAGTTATCGTAAATCTTTTTATATGATGCAAGGTTTTCCATTAATTGCAACTGCGCGTGCAGGTAATGTGATTGGTGGCGGTGACTGGTCAGAAGATCGCCTGGTGCCTGATTTGATTCGTTCTATTGAGGCTAGGCAGACATTACAGATTCGTTCCCCTCTAGCTACACGTCCATGGCAGCATGTGTTGGAATGTTTAAGTGGTTATTTGTTATTAGGACAGAAGTTATTTGCACGTGAAGACTATTGCGATGATTCTTGGAATTTTGGTCCTTCTGCAGATAGTAATTGTTCTGTTGTGGATTTTCTTAAGCAAATATCTGCATATTGGCCCGAATTAGCTTGGGATATAATTCAGAATCAGGGGCCACATGAAGCTAATTTTTTATATCTAGATACATCTAAAGTAAGAGTTAATCTCGGATGGAAATCTGTTTGGAATTTAGCGCAAGCTATTGTGCATACCACTGATTGGTATCATGCTTTTTTTGCTTCTCGTCAAATCAATTCTCGTGAGCAACTGCGGCGCTTTATTTCTGACGCGCAGGTTTGTGGTTGTATTTGGATAGAATCATGAAAATTCATACTACTGTTTTATCTGGTTTAGTTGTCATTGATAGTGAATTGTTTTCTGATCATCGAGGATCATTTACGCGCTTGTTTTGTTCGCGTGAGTTAGCCTCTGTTCTTGGTGCTCGGCAAGTTGTGCAGACTAATCGCTCGGTTACTTATGCTTGTGGTGCTGTGCGTGGTTTGCACTATCAACATCCTCCATATGCAGAAATGAAATTGGTTCGTTGCTTACGAGGGTCTATTTGGGATGTTGCTGTCGATTTAAGAGTAGGTTCCCCTACTTTTTTGTGTTGGCATGCTGAAGAACTGTCTGTTGACAATGCGCGTATGATGGTTATTCCAGAAGGTTTTGCTCATGGTTTTCAAACTTTAGAAGAGAATAGTGAAATTTTTTATCAGCATACGGCTTTCTATGCCCCATCAGCAGAAGGAGGTATCGCATGGAATGACCCAATCCTTGATATTCATTGGCCGTTACCTGTCGTAGATTTATCCATACGAGATTCTTCTCATTTGCTGCTTACGAGTTCTTTTTCAGGAATTTACGCATGAAATGTCGTCATTGTTGTATTGAATTGTCTCATACCTTTCTTGATCTTGGTTTTGCTCCTCCATCAAATGCCTATAGAAGTGTAGATGATTTATCTAAGGCAGAATTATATTA
>JAHFSE010000096.1 GCA_023265895.1 Gammaproteobacteria bacterium | reverse complement strand
TTGGATGCATGGCGGTAGCACCTTAGGCATGCAAGCTTGGCGTATTCGTCTCATTGCACGCAACGGCAACACACTCACGATTCATCAATGCATTCAACGCTGCGGATTAGCTTGTTTATCCTTTGCGTGTTTTGGCTTGGGTTATTGGAGTGCTTTGTGGCACCCAGAAAAACTCACCTGGCATGATCGAGGTTCAAAAACTCAAGTCATTCGGAGCGTAAAAAAATAAATGCCCACTCATATTCAGACTTTTGTTATTAATTTAGATCGCGCGCCTTTGCGTATGCAAAGTATTGCTCATCAATTGGACGCACTCAAAATACCCTTCCAACGCATCAGAGCCATAGATGGTCGGAATCTAACCGCAGAACATATAACATTGTTCAATAAAGCTGAATTCCATCGAAAACACGGCATGGAACCGCTGAATGGTGAAATTGGTTGCTACTTATCTCATTTACTAGCCATTCAAACCTTTGTAGCGTCGAATGCAGATTTTGCCCTCATTTTAGAAGATGACATATTAATAACCGATCGGTTGCCTGCAGCGCTCACTGGCTTAATTGCACATGCCAATCGCTGGGATATGGTAAAACTTTCCGCAATTCATTCAGGCACACCACAAACCTATTTAGAAATTGCACCCAATCAATTTCTTTCGGTGATGCTCAGTCGTTGCACTGGCGCGAGTGCTTATTTAATTAATCGCAAAGCGGCGCAAAGTTATCTTAAACAATTATTACCTATGGCCTTACCCTATGATCATGTTTTTGATCAAGGCTGGCGATTAAAAATTAAAGTACGATTATTATCGCCAACACCTTGCATCCACAATGACAAAGTAGAATCTACGATCGGTGTATTAAATCCTTCCCGTAAATTTCATTGGAGCCGTCGATTTTCAGCTTATGGCTATCGCCTCAAAACTGAATGCCAACGCGTCTTATACGGATTTAGAGCGTTGAAACTAGAAAAAAATAATGCTTAAAACAATACCAATCATAGCCAGATAATTTTTTTCTTGTTCAAAATTTGCTTCTGTGAGCGGATGAGCAGCTAACCAAACAGCAGAAATTATCAAAAAAATTTCCTTTCCTTCCGCTTTAATTACAATATCAGGCAAAGCAATATCAATTCTTGGATGACGCAATAACACTGCCCAACGCAAAATAAAAGTAAGCAATAATGCAGGTCTATACCAATTCTCTGGCAACTCTTTAAAAACCTGCAAATCTAATTTACGTCTATGACATCGTACCAATGCAGCAATCGCTTGTTGCTCTTGTCGAGAAAAGCCAGGCAAATCGGCATAACGAATTAAATAAGCACCATGTTTATGAAAAGCAGTATGTGAAACAGCCAAACCTAATTCATGTAAGTAAGCAGCTCTAGCTAACACATCTCGAAATTCAGACGCATTAATTTTCCATGCTTGTTTTATTTGATCAAACAACATAAGCGCAACTTGACTCACACGCCCTGCTTGTTCTACATCCACTTGATAACGCTTTACCAAAGCTTGCATTGTTCGATCACGCACATCCTCGTGTTGTTGTCGACCTAACAAATCATACAAAACACCTTCACGCAACGCACCTTCAGAATAATACAGATGCTGAATTCCTAACTGTTGAAACAAAGCCGTTAGAATGGCCACACCGGAAGGAAAAATTAATTTTCTATCTTCCTTTAGACCATTTATTTTCAACTCAGCTGCATTTTTATTTTGCAAAATTATTTTAACCAACTGCGCTAAACCTTCTGCATTAATTCCCTGCTTAGCCCATCCATTCTGCTGCAAAATATGAGCAACAGCACCAATGGTTCCAGAAGCTCCAACCACATGATCCCAACTCATTTTTTTATAATTTGCTTCAACACTTAAAATTTCCCGACGCGCAGCTAACACGGCTTTATGAAAACGTTTAGGATCAATTTTTCCCTTAGGGAAAAACTTCTGCATATAGTTCACACACCCCATATGTAAACTTTCAAGAATTTGTGATTCAAATCGCTCACCAATAATTAATTCCGTACTCCCACCACCGATATCAATGACTAAACGACGCCCTTGATCATCGGCCAGCGTATGGGCCACACCTAAATAAATCAGCCGCGCCTCTTCTCTCCCACCAATAATTTCAATGGAGCAATCCAAAAGCTTTTCTGCTTTATCCATAAAAGCCCGTGCATTTTTAGCGGCACGTAATGCATTGGTACCAACGACACGTAGTCGTCCACGAGGAATACCCACTAAACGCTGAGCAAAACGCTCTAAACACGCCAACGCTTTTTCTTGTACAGCAGACGACAAATAGTGCCGTTCATCTAAAGCAGCAGCTAGTTGCACTTTTTCTGCAAGTTTACCCAAGATGCGTATTTCACCTTCAATCACACGACCAATAATCATGTGGAAACTATTAGAACCAAGATCGATTGCTGCAATCTGTTGCCCTACAGAAAACTCTTGCGACGACGCCATAATGACCCTTAAGCGATTCCATAAAATGATGTGACTCAATAATTGAACCGAGCACTGGAGAAAAAGATTAAACCACTTGCCTAAAAATTGAATTGACAAGCGATATAAAATTCGTTGAAATGGCCCAACCTTGCGCAAGCGAGCCGTGTTTATACCTTAAGGTTGATTAAAAAACCATTTGAACTTCTGATACTCTTCAGCTTGCTTGCACCACAAAGATGCTGCTTCGGCCTTTTAATTATCTTGTCCATGCCCCATCTAGACATGAGCAATATGCCGCCCAGACAGTTGAGAATCAATTTTTTATGCTGGGAAAAGTAAATGGGCGTTTTTAACCTGTTTGGAGATTTTTATGAGCGAACATATTACAACATTAAGCGATGCTAATTTTGAAGAAGAGGTTTTAAAATCAAGCGTCCCCGTTCTGGTAGATTACTGGGCAGAATGGTGTGGCCCTTGTAAAATGGTTGCACCTATTTTAGAAGATATTGGTCAGGAATATAGCGGCCGCCTCAAAGTGGCTAAAATGAATGTTGACCATCACACTGAAACGCCAGCAAAATATGGTATTCGCGGCATTCCAACTTTAATGATTTTTAAGAATGGCGGCGTAGAAGCAACAAAGGTAGGCGCGTTATCCAAATCGCAATTAGCAGCATTTATTGATAGCACCCTGTAAGAAAATAGGCTTGTGCTTCTTCCATCTATGTAGACTATTAGAAAAATAAGCAAACGCGGCTGGCCCTCGTTTGCGTGGTTACCCGAGAATCCTCTCGGTGGAGAACTGGACAAGCTCACACAAGGCGTTCTATAGTAGCTAGTGGCTTTTGAAGTAAAGAACAGCTTTTTTAGATTTCCTATTTTCTGCTGTAGAGAGATTCTATGCAGATAGCCTGCGATGAACCTTGAATAAACTTTTTCCTAAATTGCCACCTTTGCATCATGCCGGTATTAATTATCCAGAGACCTAAAAATCGACTACCTCCATCCCTCCTTATTCACCCACCACTAATGTATGTAACACACTATGAACCTAACTGAACTTAAGAAAAAACCCATTGCTGACCTTCTCCAAATTGCTCAAGAGATGGGACTAGAAAATCTAGCTCGAATGCGCAAACAGGATGTTATTTTCACAATATTAAAACGTCATGCCAAAGGTGGCGAAGATATTTATGGCGATGGCGTACTTGAAATTCTACAAGATGGCTTTGGCTTTTTGCGTAATGCTGAAGGCTCTTACTTAGCGGGTCCAGACGATATTTACGTTTCACCCAGCCAAATTCGCCGTTTTAATTTACGTACAGGTGACACGATTTCTGGAAAAATTCGTCCGCCTAAAGAAGGTGAACGCTATTTTGCTTTGCTCAAGGTAGACGATATCAATTTGGATCGGCCAGAAAACGCAAAGAACAAAATCTTATTCGAGAACTTAACGCCGCTTTTCCCACAAGAACGCCTTGTCATGGAATTGGGCAATGGCAGTACAGAAGATATCACTGCTCGCATTATTGATTTAGTTGCCCCTATCGGTAAAGGGCAAAGGGGGTTAATTGTTTCTCCGCCCAAGGCGGGAAAAACCTTAATGCTGCAAAATATTGCTCAATCCATTACCCGCAACAATCCCGAATGCCATTTAATCGTTCTACTCATTGATGAACGCCCAGAAGAAGTTACAGAAATGCGTCGTTCGGTTCGCGGTGAAGTGGTTGCAAGTACTTTTGATGAACCTCCTGCTCGTCACGTCCAAGTAGCAGAAATGGTCATTGAGAAAGCTAAGCGGTTGGTAGAACATAAGCAGGATGTCATTATCCTGTTAGATTCAATTACTCGCTTAGCACGCGCCTATAACACCATCGTGCCTTCCTCAGGAAAAGTACTCACGGGCGGTGTTGATGCCCATGCACTTGAACGCCCCAAACGATTTTTCGGCGCAGCTCGCAATATTGAAGAAGGTGGCAGCCTAACGATTATGGCTACTGCACTGGTCGATACTGGCTCAAAAATGGATGAAGTGATTTACGAAGAATTCAAAGGAACCGGCAACCAAGAATTACATCTAGATCGAAAAATTGCTGAAAAACGTGTTTACCCTGCTATTAATATTAATCGTTCAGGTACTCGTCGAGAAGAATTACTGACATCAGAGGAAGAGCTAAAGAAAATGTGGATTCTACGTAAATTACTTCATCCTATGGATGAAATTTCTGCAACTGAATTCCTTATTACGAAAATGAAGGACACCAAAACCAATGATGAGTTTTTTGAGTCAATGAAACGGAAATAACTCAGAGGGTAATCCCCCCATTAATAACAGCGGTTAAAAGCCTTAGTCGCCTAGGCAACCATTGCTAATTTCTGTTGGGGTGTTATTCCTCCCAACGCCATGTTCGGTCTTTCATGGTTATATGTCCATAACCAATTCGTTGCATATTCCTGCACTTCTTCAATGCTGTCGAATAAGTAATGGCTTAAGCAATCATAACGAACGGTTCGATTATATCGCTCAATATACGCATTTTGTTGTGGCTTGCCTGGTTGAATATAGGCAAGCTGAATACCTTGAGACCAAGCCCAAGTGCGCAACCTTTTGCTGATATATTCCGGGCCATTGTCGCAGCGAATGGCTTTTGGTTTTCCTCGCCATTGAATGATTTGATTTAAAGCTCTAATCACTCGCTCTGCCGGCAGAGAAAAATCAATTTCAATCCCTAAACCTTCTCGGTTGTAGTCGTCAATAACATTAAATAATCGACAACAGGTTTCACTGATGGTGAAAAGGCCACAGACTAAACGAATACTCACGCCAAATTGTTGAATGGCCTGTAGAGCCTTCTCTTTTCTCGGTAAATCGTGATTTTTTCATGCAGAATCTCCTCCAAATAATATTACGAGAAAATCCTACTTTTAATGCCTGCTTTTTTTAGGGGGGATTACCAACGTACAATCGCATAAAATAATCGACCATACAACTCTCGCCAAGCCATCTCCGTCTGCTGTAAAGAACCAGCATTCGGTAAAAAATCTAACAAACTCAATTCATCGCCGCCTGAGGATTTAAAATCTACGGGAAAAATAATGACCTCTAACCCTGTATGTTCAAACAAATATTTTGCTCTCGGCATATGAAAAGCAGAGGTTACTAATAAAATACGATGGGATTTCTTCTGTGCATGTGCCTGCAACAAAGCCACAACTGCTTGCGCCTCCTCTTCCGTATTCACTACTTTTTTTGTCGTTAAAATCTGAGTTTTTGGCACACCAAATTCTTGAGCATATTCAGATAAAACATCGCCTTCTAATCTTGCTTTAGCATTTCCAGGCGACCAACCACCGGTAAAAACTAACCAAGGCGCTTTGCCCGCTTTAAATAATTCTATTCCACCAAAAAAACGATCTCCATCTACCCATTCACTTACAGCCGCAGAACCCGGGGCAACCTCACGACCACCACTTAATACCACAATAGCGTCCGCTGTAAGCGCCTTGTTAGCAGGTATACGTTCAGCCCAATTTTCTGCTGCACGAAGTGCATAATGACTAATAATAGGTGCACTACTCAACCACAACAAAATAATTGCACAGCTCATCAACCAACGACGCTTAAACCACAAACCAGCTAACAATAAAATTAATACGACGCCGGTGGGCAAAAGAAAAATAGGGAGAAGTTTGTGGAGGAAGATCATTTAATTTACCAAGGAAATTTACGGTAAAGGCGCAAACAACAGCTCCTAAAAAAATCACGACACGTGCAGCTCAATCCAAGCTTCATCAATAGCATCAAAGACACCACTGGGTACAGTAGCAGAAAATTGCTTACGTCGATGAACAGACAACTTACCGTCATTTTGCAAACAAGCAAGCACCAGCGTGGTTAAATCTTTTCCGCGCACATCAAATCTCTCATCTACGACTTTATAAATACGATCAAACTTTGCCAAAAATTCAGTTTCTGCTTTGAGATCTTGTTCGAGCGCTTGCTTAGCCATCTGCAAACTAAATTCCACACAGCGCGTCGCATCCCAATAACGATACACGCCGTCATCGGATAAAAAACGCAGATCATACTCATCATCACCTATCCACCGCACATCCCACTGCTTGCGCGCAGCCAAGGAAAAGCTTTGCAAAGTTTTAAGATAAGCAGACTCATTACGCTTCATTGCCACAGAAATTGGCAGCAATAACCCGTTGGAAAGCTTACCCGATTGACACAACACATGATGAAACAGAAATCTTGATAGCCGACCGTTACCATCCATAAAAGGATGAATAAAAACGAAGGCGAATGACACAATTGCTGCAGCGACAAGCGGATCAATTTGTTTACTTGCCGTATTAGCAAAAAATAATAATTCCGTCATCAAAGTAGCAACCCATTCAGGTGGCGGAGGAACATATGTGATACCTGCTGCGCCACGCAAAGGACCACGCAACCAATTTTGCTGGTGTCTATACCCAACCGCTTTATCCAATAGATTTGTGATACTCAGATTTTGCAATTCAACTAAGTAAGCTTCATCTAGCAAATGAATTTGATGCGCTTGGCGTAATAGATCAACAAAAGCCTCCGCTTTATTTGCTGATGGCTTTTCACGTTCGATCGCAAATGAATTTTCGGTTTCGTGCAAATAAGCCCATGACATAGCACGATCTACTGCTGCTGTATCTAACTGAGATAAAAAAGCCTCAGCACTTGCTAAAATATTTGTAGCTAACAAGGCCTCAAGCGCTGGTGTGCGCTCTACCACTACACAAAAATTGAGTGAACCTAACCCATTAAAATTCACCCGCCACTTAGCGTTGCGCGATGCCGGACCGGTGACATATTTTTTCGGATCAAACAAATTCACTGTTGGGCCGGTAATAGTCGGCAAACCCTCTAGCACCTGAGCATTGAAATACTCCCATAGAAAACCAGCAATACGAATATAAACACCAGAAGGCGCTGTATTGATTACCGCAATGATTGATGCAGAAGATATTTTTCGTAATGCCTGTGCCAGAATCTGTAAATTCACGCCCTCATGCTTCAAAGCAAATAGAATATGATCTAGCGGATTATCTGTCGCTGGGGCAACATGAGCCGGAACTAATAATGCGTCGGACATGGGCGTCACTCGAGTCACCGAAGCCGTACGCGCAGGCCGATGCAGCTCAAAAACTGAAAGCTGAAGGCTAGCTTGCAAATGTGCATATCCAAGAAATCGAACCATCTTTTTCTTTCCTGGCCTAAGATTTTCTTAAATTATATACTGTTTATGAATTTTTTCTTACGGAAATGGCCTATGGCAGATGAAAAATAACCAAAGGAAAATCGAAATTAATGTGAAATCCCATCACGAAACGGGGACGGATCAAATATCTCTAGCTTCATCTTCCATAGAACGGCCGTGGGTCGCTGCTTGTACTCGCAATCTCGCCTTTAGCTGAGGCATCAATGTTTCTAATTGTCATGGCTGCCATAGAACCCCCGTCATTAGTCAATGACTAAACATATGGAAACTCATTCTACAATGCGGGTACGCCGCCCCTCTAAAGCATTCAAAACATCCAGCATTCGAGGTCGTCTTTTATTTTGTTCTCGCAACTCAGCCATGTATTGAGACCATACTGCTTCATGATCGATTCGAGCATAAACAACGTTCATTTTCTTCAAGTAATGACCTGCTGTTTGGTAGGCTGAAGGTTTTGCCTGTGCGATCTCTTGCGTAACAAGTGCCTTCCAAATAGAAATGGCTTCATCGGGGTGAGTCTCTTGAATAACCTGGGCTACCTTTTCTCCTGTGTGATCTCGCCAAAGACCACCTGATTTTTTGCTCAAGCGATACCACTTGAGAACATCATTATGGCGCTTTTCTTTGATGGCAATATCAATGAGAGTCCCTATATCAGGAAAATGAGACCCCCTTGAAGGCCGATCTTGAACTAGGAGTTGTAAGACTGGTAATGGCCATACAGTAGTTTTTGTTTTTTCCTGCTGAATCCTACTGGCATCTAAATCGGGACGCTCGCCGTTTTCTAAGAATGATAAAATTTTCTCTCTCACAATGGACCATACCTTTGCTTGGGTCGCTACTGCTTCAAGTTGTGAATATTTTTCGATACTGGGCCGATCAAAAAATTCAAAAGCACAATAAGCCGCGGCTAAAAGATATTTTTTTGATTTCCTTGCGGATGGCTTTCATAAGCTTATCAGTATCACCATTTTTTAAATGGGCTCTATCTGCAAGTTTTTCGTTAAGATCCGGCAAAATACTTTCATCCTTCATCACAAGATCGATCAACGCACTTTTTGAAAGACCTTCAAGATGCATGCGTACGCTATCATTTTTTATTAATTGCTCTTCGTCATTTTCTCCTAAAAAATCTTGCAGCCTTTCGTCATCTGGCTCGGCCAACAGGATATTTTTTTTCTTTTTATACGCATCGAGATAAACAAAAATCATCGCAACAGCATGTTT
>JAHFSE010000005.1 GCA_023265895.1 Gammaproteobacteria bacterium | reverse complement strand
AAAAGGAATGATTTTAATTTGTCTTTTTCCTGGTGTGCGCTGTAGAGCAATCTAGAAAATCTCTTTCCTTTGGGTAAAAAAGTTGTTAGCGCAATTTTAATGTCATCGGCTTGTTCAGGCAGCTTTATATCGTTAACTGACGATAATTCGGCTCTAGCTATAAGTTTTTGGCTGAATAGAAATGTGTTAGTTGACGTAATGCCATAGTTGCATGCGTCAACATAATCGAGAATGACGGGAGTATCTGAACCTGACAGAGTGGAGGTGAGCGCTAAAGCATATGGGGCCTCATAGGTTTCAATAATCGCACGCATGTCTGATTTGGCTTTTAAAAGTGAATCATACACGAGAATCTTTCCTTCCTTTTCTTGTGTCCAGATGCACTCGGATTCATAGTCTTCGCCATTTGAGGTGACGGTTAGCAGAAATGGAGAGTTTGCATTTTTACTTTTCATCCACTCTTCTAAATCTTCCGTATAATTATCCCCAGTTAGTGATTTGCAAACCTCATTTAAGTTTTCTCCGATAGCATATTTGGAATGCGTGTTTAAGCGAGATTGGTGCAAGATGTTTGGGGAAGAAAGTCTAGCATTCCGTAGGCAGTAAATTTTCAGGGAGTAATATTTGTACTTAAAATACAGTGGCGGCTCATTTTTATCGAACCCCATTGCCCTTAAAGCATAATCTGAAAACATTGCTAAATGTCACTCCTATTGCTAACACTGAGTTAACCCGCTAGGTGCAAGCCCTCGCGGCTTGCGCCGGTTTTACCTATGGGGCAAAAGAGCGAAGCGGCCCCATAGGTAAAAAGTCGGGTTCAACTAATTGTTATATACAAGACATATTGTACTCGCAAATAATGCAGCTAAATATATGCGGATTTGAATCCGGGTGAGAATCATCGGAATTATCCATCAGGAGATGAGCTTCTTTGGGGCGCGGCGAAACTTGCAAAAAAGCGTTCCGAGCCCGGACAGCATCAACCAGCCGGCTGCTGGTAGCGGGACAGGTGCTGCGTAAACAGGTGAGCTGAATGAAATTTTTAAAGCAGGATCGGCGAGGTTGTTATCTGTTACACCAAGAGTGTATTCACCTACTCCAGATACTTGAAGTGCCCCTGAAAAATTATTTGAGCTATTTAGAATCATCGTTGAAATGAGGGAGCCGGTGCTCGAATATAGTTCAAAAGAATAGGTGCTAGAACTTGTTGCGCCCGCAATACTTGCAGTCGCTGATATGCCTGAGGGTGCATAAAAATTATAAAAATCAGATTTCCCATAGTTTCCACCCAAAGAAGCGTTGATCTCCCCAATTCCGGAGCTTGATACAGTGGCTAAAGAGGCTGGGTTAGAAGAAGTACCACCTTGATAGCCATTTATAACAGATCCACCATAGCTTAAAGAGCCATAAATGGGCATTTGGGTATAGCCTAGCGTTACGTCAGTTGGATTCAAGACGACTATATATGAGTGTTGAGCGCCGCCAATTAAATTTATGTTTTTATCCTCAGATAATAGCGAAGATGTTCCAGGCAATTCAAGGCCGACATAAAATCCAGTACTGGCATTACTATAATCTTGAAAACCAAGAACTTGATTTCCATCATAAAGGGGGTTGATAGGTGCCATACAACCTTGTGTGCATGGCTGCAATACGTGAGATTTTGGGACTGTGAAACTTGATTGGCTAGAAAAGAGTCCATTTGCTGTTAAATTCCAGTCCAAAATAGAGTCTTGGGATGTGTCATAATTGAAAGAACCAGAGACATTGGTATTAGGAAAATTGGGTCTAGCGCCTTGTACGTTCCATTTTATAATGTCGGCGTTGCTGAGTGTCGGAAGTAGTGATAGTGCTGCACCAGCTACATAGCCTAATAGCTGATGGTTTATCTTTGAAAATATAAGCATAGAAACCCCTGTTTGGTAGTATGACAAAAAGGTAGTAACCGATCTCATGATTTTATAAAAAATAATATTAAAACACCGAATACTACTTACGTTAAAATAACATGTAAGTAAGAGTAATAAATTAAGATCTTGTGAAACTAATATTACAGAGGTGGTATATTATATAACACCAAGTTAAGGGGGCTGACTGGCTGCGCGCAGCGCAGGTAGGCAGTCCCTCCCTTAAACTATTTGTTATAAATTGCACTTTTTAGAAAAATAGCGCGTTGCCTCCTCACGCTGCCTTTGTCAGCGTTTCGGATTCTGCTGCGCTCGAATATAACCCAATGTAAGCCAATTGCACTACAGGCGCAAGTTTGATGCTCGGTTGACTGTTGAACGCCTTGAATGATTACGCCAGCACCAAAGCCAGCAGGATTGGCTGCCACCGACTATCAGTTTTTGTGCTGGAAAAGCAGCAAAAAACGGTTTTGGGTTGCCCGAAGCTGGAAGCCAAACAA
>JAHFSE010000004.1 GCA_023265895.1 Gammaproteobacteria bacterium | reverse complement strand
GAAGCCGCCCATATAATCTTGTATGCCAGAATTTTCTGGTGTAATTAAATCACTTAAACAACTGCAAATTCCATCGGTGGATTTGTTCTGTTGTTGGCGCAGGTGATGTAATGTTCCTAACACCTTCATTGAGTTAGACGCATCATAAATTAAAATATCATCACCTCGAGAATGCGCTGGCCATAAACCCATCACTGCTTTTGCTTCTAGCCAATTTTCTGCAATGATTTGATCTAACATTTTTTGTGCATCGTCAAACACTTGTTGTGCGGTGGGGCCAATGATGGGATCTTTTAAAATAGCAGGATATTTTCCTGCTAAATCCCAAGTAATGAAAAACGGTGTCCAATCAATATAAGGCCGAATTTTTTCTAAAGGATAATTGTCAAAAACTTGTACGCCTAGCTGTCGAGGTTTAACGGGAGGTTGTATTTTCCAGTCGATGGCAATCCTGCGTTCACAGGCTTGCACGTAAGGAATTAACGGTTTAACTTGGCGGTTTTTATTACGCTCACGAATCATTTCATATTCTTCGCGACGTTCCTGTACAAAAGCGGGCGCCAATTGTGCGCTGAGTAAATGGGTAGCAACACCTACGCTACGAGATGCATCCGGTACATAAACGCTAATATTATTTTGGTAGGCAGGCTCAATTTTAATGGAAGTGTGTGCTTTTGAGGTGGTTGCACCACCAATTAATAATGGAATCGTAAATCCTTCTCGTTGCATTTCGCTGGCAACGTAGGCCATCTCATCCAGTGATGGAGTAATGAGTCCGCTCAAACCAATGATATCTACTTTTTCCGCTTTTGCGGTAGCAAGAATTTTTGCGCAAGGCACCATGACGCCAAGATCAATCACCTCATAGTTATTGCATTGCAGTACGACGCCGACGATATTTTTACCAATATCGTGTACATCGCCTTTGACCGTGGCTAATAGAATTTTACCTTTGGCATGAATGCCGGGGCCTTTTGCTGCTTCAATATACGGAATTAAATGAGCGACGGCCTGTTTCATCACTCGTGCACTTTTAACAACCTGAGGTAAAAACATTTTGCCAGCACCAAATAAATCTCCCACGTGATTCATACCATCCATTAAGGGGCCTTCAATGACTTCAATGGGATGTTTTGCCTCTAGACGTGCGGCTTCTGCATCTTCGACAACGTAAGTGGAAATGCCTTTTACCAGAGCATGTTCCAAACGTTTTGCGACTGGCCATGCTCGCCATGCTAAATCTTCTTGCGTTTGTTGTTGTGCGTGATGTTTAAAGCGCTCAGCCAGCTCTAATAATGCATCGGTTGCTTGAGCGTTGCGATTCAAAATGACATCTTCAATCAGCTGTTTTAATTCTGGTTCAATATCTTCATAAATAACCAGTTGACCAGCATTCACAATACCCATGCGTAAGCCAGCGCGAATCGCATGATATAAAAATACCGCATGAATCGCTTCACGTACGTGGTTATTGCCACGGAAAGAAAAAGACACGTTGCTAACGCCGCCTGAGGTTAATGCATAAGGCAGATTTTTTTTGATGTAATCGCAGGCATTAATAAAGTCTACCGCGTAATTATTGTGTTCCTCAATACCGGTAGCGACGGCAAAAATATTGGGGTCAAAAATAATATCTTGCGGTGGGAAACCCATCTCAACTAACAAACGATAGGAACGGGTGCAAATTTCAATTTTACGTTGTTCAGTATCTGCCTGGCCTTGTTCATCAAAAGCCATCACTACTACCGCAGCGCCATAATCTAAACACAATTGCGCTTGTTCTAAAAATTTCTGTGCGCCTTCCTTCATGCTAATGGAGTTAACAATGGATTTACCTTGGACGCATTTTAATCCAGCTTCGATGACTTCCCATTTTGACGAATCAATCATGATGGGAACGCGAGAAATATCCGGTTCTGAAGCAATTAAATTTAAGAAAAGTTCCATGGCGGCTTTAGAATCGAGTAAGCCTTCGTCCATGTTGATATCGATAATTTGTGCGCCAGAGGTGACTTGTTGTTTGGCGACTTCTAAGGCTGCTTCATAGGCTTCTTCACGAATGAGTTTAGCGAATTTTGCTGAGCCAGTGACATTGGTGCGTTCACCTACATTCACAAATAAAGCATTTTCATCAATATTAAAGGGCTCTAAACCCGCTAATCGGCAAGCGGGTTTAATGGATTTTCGTATCCGTGTTTGAAAGGGTGCTACCGCTTCGGCAATGGCTTGAATATGTTCTGGTGTGGTACCGCAACAGCCGCCCACTAAATTGAGTAGCTGATGTTCAGCAAATTCAGCTAGAATTTCTGCCATGTCTTGTGGAGATTCATCATAACCACCAAAGGCATTAGGTAAACCTGCATTGGGATGGGCCGAAACATAACAGTCCGCACATTGTGCTAATTCA
>JAHFSE010000095.1 GCA_023265895.1 Gammaproteobacteria bacterium | reverse complement strand
GGTGTATTGACTCAACAAACCTTAGCGCAAAATTTTGGCTTAGAACCTGGTGAATCATTTTGGTGTACGGCGGATGTGGGTTGGATTACGGGACATTCTTATATCGCCTATGGACCATTAATGGCGGGTGCTGAGGTAGTCATTGCCGATCCAGCTAACGTGCATAGCGAATATCCTGGTGGTTTCTGGAAATTCGTTGCTGATACACAAATTAATCACGTCTATACTGCGCCCACCTTCGCTAAAGTGTTAGCAAAAAGTGGTCATACAGCGGCAGAACATGATGTGAGTTGCGTTAAAACCCTGGGATTAGTAGGCGAACCTTCTGGAGAACATACCGTTGAATGGATGCAAGAACAATTACCGAAGGCTGCGGTAATTGATACTTGGTGGCAAACCGAAACCGGTGGCAATATGATCTCTGCCCACAGCGCTGATATTCAAACAGGGTTCGTGTCACCCGCCGGCTTTGCCGATATGCCGGGTTACGCCATTGATGTTGCTATCATTGATGAAAACACAGGAGTACAAGTTGCGCCCGGACAAAAGGGTTTGTTAGTTATTCGACAACCTTGGCCTGGCATGGCGCGCACCATTCACAATGATCCCGAACGCTTTGTGAGAACTTATTTCCCCAAAAATCCTACTGGAGAAGCAGTCTATTTAACCGGCGATTATGCGATTCAAGATCCTGAGACCGGTGCTATTAAGGTTTTAGGTCGCTCCGATGATGTGCTCAATGTAGCTGGGCATCGCATCGGTACAGAAGAATTAGAAAGTGCGATGGCTAAACATCCTAAAGTACAAAAATGTGCGGTGGTCGGTGCGCCAGATGCACTGACTGGTGAGGCTATTTACGTCTGTATTCAGCCCAAACCTGGTGAAGTCATTTCAGAAGCAGATATCGCAGCAATTAAAAAATTAGTTCGTGATGAGATTGGGCCCACAGCAACACCCAAATATATTCAAATCGTCGATGAGCATGGATTACCAGAAACTCGCAGTGGTAAAATTATGCGTCGTTTTTTACGTAAAATGGTTTGCGGTGAAACGGATATTAGCAAAATGGGTGATGCTTCCACACTGAGAAATCCAGAATGCTTACACAGCATCTTACCCGGTGTTATTGCGATGCGAGCAAAACATCAAATTCCCAGCAATAACGAATAAAACAGGAGTTTTTTATGACAGCGATCACTCGTCAAATTTGTCGAGCGCTACCTAGCGCAACGACTGCACTCACTAAAAATTCACCGTTGGAAGCAGTGAAAACCACCCATGCAACAACACGTGCTTACTATAGTTTAGGCGGCATGAGAGGCACACCCACACCCAATGACAGCCTCATAAAATTAATCACTGCGGGTCTATTTCTTGGTGGATTTATAGGTTATGAATACGGGCATAAAGAGGGACAAAAAGAGATGCTAAATACACTAAAAAACTCACCAAATTATCCTATCATCATTGGTCAAACTGATTTTGGCGACCCTATTTATCAAGCTTTTGAATTAGTGCCGCAAAGGCTATATGAACCAGGATCAAAAACATCAACAGCCAAATTCGAAGACAAAAATCCATAATATCTTTTCATAAAAAAATAGCAAAGCTTAATGACGTAAATTTTCTGGAATCGTATATTTGGGTACTGGGCCGGGCGCTGCTGCTTGGCCTTTTTTGTGTTGCTTCAACTGATAAACATACGCCAAAATTTGCGCCACAGCCAAATAAAGACCTTCAGGAATTTCTTTGCCTAATTCCGTTGTAAAATAAACTGAACGCGCCAATGGCGGTGCTCGCAACACAATAATCTTATGATGTTTTGCAATTTCCATAATTTTAAATGCCACTTGATCAGCACCTTTTGCTAACACAAGCGGTGCGGCTTGTTTATTTGCATCGTATTTTAAAGCCACCGCATAGTGATCTGGGTTAGTGATGATGACATCAGCTTGCGGCACTTTCTCCATCATCCGCGCACGAGCCATATCACGCTGAATCCGTCTAATACGACTTTTAACTTCAGGTCTGCCTTCCGTCTCTTTCATCTCATCACGCACTTCCTGCTTGGTCATACGTAGAGATTTTTTATAAAACCACACTTGAAAAGGTACATCCACCGCTGCAATTAAAATTAACGCACTAGCAATTGCAATAAAACCCCAAGCCAGTAAATTTAATCCCTGCTGCAAAGCAACCTCCAATGGTTGCGTATTTAAAGCCAATAATTTGGGCAATTGGACGTATAAAACAATGGCAGAAAATCCCATCACCACACAAAATTTTGCGAAAGCCTTTAATGATTCAACTACTGAACGAATAGAAAAAATTTTTTTGATGCCATTGATAGGATCTAATCGAGTGAATGAAGGAGTAATACTTTTTAAAGTAAAATTCCATCCACCCACACTTAATTGGCCTGCAATACCAAAGACCATCAGCAATGCTAAAAAAGGCAATAACACTGAACTAAGTTTATGAACAGCTAACCAAATCATTTGCATGGATGCTATTTCATCTTGCAGAATATCTCTTGGCACCGAGAGAAATAAGTGAAAAATTTGTATAAAAGTTTGCACAAATTGCGTTGAAAAAGAAATTAATGCAATCATACCACCCATCATCATAAAAACAGCGCCCAACTCACGAGAACGAGGTACATTCCCCTCCTCTCGCGCCTTCATTAAACGCCGAACTGATGCTTCTTCTGTTTTTTCTTGCCCTATTTCAGCGTCTGCCATAATAGATTACCGAGTGATCAACTTTCGAATCATCATAAAATTTTCATCCGCTAACAAATAAAATTCTGGCACCATTGAGCGCAAACCAATCCATACCACTAACAAACCAAAAATCATCGTCAATGGAAAACCAATACTAAAAATATTCAGCTGTGGGGCTACTCGCGTCATCACACCGATGGATAAATTAACAAACAATAACGCAACAATAGAGGGTAATGAAATCATCAACGCACTTTTAAATAACCAACTGCCTTGCATCACTACTTCATAAAACTGCTCGGCAGATACGTTGAATAGATTCATCGGTAAAATTTGAAAACTTTCCACAATCTGATGAATTAAAATCAAATGACCATTCATGGATAAATATAATAAATTAGCCAATATAATTAATAATTGGCTAATAGAAACCACTTGAACACCATTCATAGGATCTAACAAAGTGGCAAATCCAAGTCCATTTTGCATGGCAATCATTTGACCCGCTAAAATGAATACTTGAAAAAATAATTGCACTAAAAACCCCATCATCACACCCAGCAGAAGCTGACTCACCAAGAGTAACAAACCTGACACACTAAAAGGATTGTTCGATGCAACATTGGTAATCATCGGTGCAACTAATACAGTTATTGCGATAGCCAATAATAATCGAACACGGGGCGGAACTAACTGAGCACCGATAATAGGAATGACTGAAAAAAAAGCACCAATACGCGCAAAAGGCAAAATATACTGCCCTACCCAAGTAAAGATCTGAGCATCACTGATGGTCAATAACGCCATAATTTTTAATCATACGTGGTTAGTGAATGAGATTAGGAATACTTTGGAATAATTGATTAAAAAAATCACTCATTTGCCCACCTAACCAAGGTGCAGTTAAGGACAAGGTAAGCAGAGTGACTAATAATCTTGGCAAAAAACTTAAAGTTTGCTCATTAATTTGCGTTGCTGCTTGAAACATAGAGATGACTAAACCTACCAATAAACTAGGTATAATAATAACTGAAACCATAGAAATAATAATCAATAAAGCTTGAGAAAAAAGTTCTGAAACGGCATCGGGTGTCATGACTTAATTCCTTATAAACCGTAACTGGATGCTAAAGTACCCATAATCATCGACCAACCATCGACAAAAACAAATAACATAATTTTAAATGGCAACGAAACAATTAAAGGCGATAACATCATCATACCCATTGCCATCAAAACACTTGCCACCACCAAATCAATAATCAAAAATGGAATAAATAATAAAAATCCAATCTGAAAGGCAGTTTTTAATTCACTCGTTACAAAGGCCGGAATTAAAATTGTCATTGGAATTACTTCTGGTGAAGCAAAATTTTTCTGTTTAGCCAGATTCATAAATAGCGTTAAATCTTCTTCTCTGGTTTGTGTACGCATAAATTTATGCAGCGGCTTTATCGCATTATCTATCGCTTCTGTATTAGATATTTTTTGTTGGTTATAGGGCTGAATCGCTGTTTCATGAATTTCCTTAATCACTGGAGACATGATAAAAAAGGTTAAAAACAAGGCTAAACCAGCTAAAATTTGATTTGAAGGTGTTTGCTGCAAACCAATCGCTTGCCTCAAAATAGACAGCACAATAATAATGCGCGTAAATGAAGTGGTCATTAACAAAAGCGCTGGCAAAAAAGTCAACGCAGTCATCAATAACACAACTTGGATACTTAAAGTATAATTTTTTTGCCCGCCGGCACCTGTAGTTACTGTCAAAGCAGGTAAACCTAAAGGATCTGCTGCCCATGCGGGATGAATACTGAGATATCCTAATCCAACGAGCAACATGACTTGAATCAAATTTTTATGATTCTGCAGAATCCCTTTGAGTTTTTTCAATATAATCACTGAAAATTTTTCCATTTTTTTCCATCACATCCTGAGTTTTTCTCGTTGCACAACGATCGTGAAAACGTTTTTTAGCAGACAAAAAATCTAACCATTTTTTATAAAAATTATTATTTATTGGATTTTCTAACTCATCCATTTCTTCTTCTGCGTCAACCTCCTCCAGCACCTCTAAAGTTCTAATATTATGGGCAGTAACACCCAACAACAGTCTTTTATTATAAACTTGTACAATTAACAGTTTTTCTTTACTCCCCAAAGGCAGCATACTTAATATTCTTACTCGATGGCCAGCAGAAATTCCCGGATACCCTGCTTTCTTAATAAAAAAAGCCAATCCAAAAATTAAGCCAATCACAATAAGCATACCCGCCAATAATCGACCACCACCAGAATAATTACTTTTATCTGAATGCTGTACTGCACCTTGTTCAAACCCCTTCAACCAAGTAGTTTTTTTTATAGGTGCTTGAGGTTCAGCAAGTATTTTTTGATCTGATACTGCAGCTTGATGGGTTATTTTTTTCTGTGTACTCAGCATACTTTCTGTCACGTCATGAACCGTTGTTGGCATTGCCATCGTCATGGCAGGTAACATCCACGCAACGCACAACAGACTCATCCAATAAAATAATTTCAAACTCATTTTCATAGAAACCTTCTCTTAATAAGTGGGGTAAAATCTAAGCATACTGGAGAAATTTATACTTAAATAGCCCCCTCACACTAAGATTTTTCATTATTTTAATCGACTGATACGTTCTGATGGACTCATAATATCTGTCAATCGAATACCAAATTTTTCATTAATCACCACCACTTCACCATGAGCAATTAAAGTTCCATTAACCAGAACATCCAACGCATCACCCGCCAATCTATCTAATTCAACGACAGAACCTTGATTCAACTGCAAGAGATTTCGAATACTCATTTCAGTGCTACCCACTTCCATAGAAACTGTCACAGGAATATCTAAAATAACATCCATATTAGGGCTGTTATCAATATCATTGAGATAAGCAGTATCTTCTAGCGGTTCAAAATTAGATTTTTTATTGGCAGAATTTGCTTCTATGGATTCCATGTTCGCATCCATTATTTTATCTACACCCACATCATCAAACATTTCATAATTCTTTCTTGGTATGGATTCTCTATCTGAAGAATGATTTTGATTCATTAAATAATACTCCTAATCCATTGTTTTAGTTTCGCGAACACGGCCAGAAATTTTTAAAGCCATATTACTTTTTGAAATGCCTAAATGCGCCTTAAAACTGGGTAGTCCATTCGCCAATAAAGTGACATGTTCAGGCATATCTACAGGAATGATATCACCCACCTTTAATCGAGCAATTTGATTTAATGTCATTCTATGTTGCGCCACTCTTGCTCTTACTGGAATCATGGCATCCATTAAATTATCCTTCACTTGTTTGCGCCAACGCCCATCCATTTCTTGACTATCAGACTGAGCACTAGAACCTAACATTTCCTTGATAGGTTCTATCATTGAATAAGGCACAGTGAGATGCATATCACCACCGCCACCTTCCAATTCAATGTGATAACGACAAATAACAACCACTTCACTAGGACTCACCACATTTGCTAACGAAGGATTGACTTCAGATCCAATGTACTCAAATACAATTGGGTAGACTGGATTCCAAGCATCTTGCATATCTTTAAAGGCAGATTGTAAAACTAATTGCACGACACGATTTTCAGTTGGTGTAAATTCTCTACCTTCAATTTTAACGTGACGACCATCTCCACCAAAAAAATTATCCACTAATTTAGAAACTAATTTAGCATCCATTACAAATAAACCCATACCTCTTAGGGGTTTTAATTTCACAACATTTAAACTGGTTGGGACATATAAACTGCGAGCATACTCACCAAATTTTTGTATTTCTACACCAGCAACAGACACTTCAAGGGTTCGCCTGAGTAAATGATAAAGACTAATCCGGGTATAACGAATAAATCGTTCACTGATCATTTCCAAAGTCGGCATACGACCACGAATAATTCTATCCTGACTGGCTAAATCATAGATTGTTGCGCTACTGCGATCTTCATTATCTGTTTCAACTTCTATATCACCATCATCGACACCATGTAGTAGAGCATCAATTTCATCCTGTGAAAGCAAATCCTGGACTGACATAGTTCTCTTCCTACTATCGCAAACAATTGAGTACCGAACCTCTATTCAATTTACTTAAATTTTTTTAATATTTAAGCGCAATGACTTTTTTTTGACACTAGAAGGATCAAAATACATCGCATTTAATTTATTTTGCAAAATAAGTGCCTAATATCTCAAGAAATGCAGCTGTTTTTCAAAATAAAGCTAACAGATAATTTATTAAGCGTAATAATCCACTAGACCATACAATAAACGCGGCCTAGATAATTCAGAAGATTCAGTAGAATGAATCCTATCAGCAACAAAGGCCATTGGCACAGAGTCATTAGATCGTGCATTTTGGTCTTGAACATCAGCTTGATCTAATGACAACCCTTGCTCAGTCAACATCTGACTTAATTGAGGCAAACCCTCCTCTAAGGCAGCTCTAACCAAAGGATGATGACTAAAAAATGTGAGCTGCACTTTTTTATTCTCTAAAACTTTAAGACGCGCAGATAATGGACCTAATTCTGGTGGATTTAATTGAATCTCTGCAGCAGTCAAACGCTGATGCACCATCCAAACAATATGCTCATTGAATGACTGATGCCATTCTGGTGATTTAAACGGTATTTGAATTTTTTCTGATAGCACAACATGATCAGCTTTCTTATTAAGTAACTCAGGTTGCGCAGCATATAGATTTTTTTCAGCATCTACTGTTTCTGGTATTTTTTCCGCAGCACTAAGCGCACTGGAAGATATCGACTGACGAGATAACCAACGATCTATCGATGATGCAGTTGATTGCGCCTGAACATTCTCAACGTTAGCCACTGTTATATGATTTACTGAAAATGTCTTGTTATCTGACGATGCACTTGGCAATGATTGCCTCATCGATAATGAAACCTGTTGCGTTAGCACAACATCAGATGTACCTAACGTTAGATGAGTATCTGCTTGTTCATGATTGAGTAATGGTGATTCTAATTTATTGGCATAAAAATGCTGGTTAGCATCGGCAATTTTTTGCCGCACGGCCATATTTTGCTGCTGCAATTGCGATCGCCTAGAAGAAATTTGTTTTTGTATACGACGACGCTCTTGTAGTTGTTCACTAAAAGAAGTCTTAGTTGTCTGCACCGTTTCAGTCGCTAATGGCTGAATAACACGAGTATTCGATAAATCTAACGACGAGCTAGCAATTTGAGCGTCAAGCACCCTCTATATCCTCTTGAATAGAATTTATAAAAGACTATTCAAAGGCTATACCAATATTTGACAATTAAAATGCATGCACAAATTTTATTTAAGTAAAGCTTGCATACTAGATTGCACTTGCGCATATTCTTGTTGAATCGTTGGCAATAATGCCATTGCTTCAGCCAACCGAGCAGAGCGGCCATATTCTTCCATGCAACGCAATAACTCAGCTAAATAATTCGCACCTAAATTCGCAGAACTGCCTTTGAGACTATGGGCAATATGGCGAATTTGATCTGCTTCACTGGCAGAAACAACGCGTTGCAATTGGGCTAGGCGTACTTGAGCATCCTGCAAATAAGATTGAATTAATCCAGAAAATCCATCTTCCATCACGTATCTTAATTCCTGCAAAATTTCAATATCCAAATGACTTCCTGTCATAACCATTCCTTTTAAGTCAATTCTATTCAATAGTTAACTGCCTAATTTACCGGCATAAGACCAGTCAAAAACCGCTTCAACTTCATTACCAACGCCATAATAATTAAAAGACTTGCATAATGTTTTAATTAAATTGATGCCCCGACCACAATAACGTTGATCTACTTGATTTAAAGATCCTAATTGACTTTGATAATCAAATCCAGCCCCTGAATCTTTAATTCGAATAGAAAGCTCACCACCTGAAGCTAATGGTTTATGATTCAATATAAAAATCACCAATCCATCGGATAAATTTTTTAAAGTTTCTTCACGTTTACGATAATATTCAGAAAATCCAGCGGGAGAAGACTTCAATTCAGAGCTTAATTGCATTACACCATGCTCTAACGCATTGGAATAAAGCTCAGATAAAATTGTATATAACTTAACACTATGTGGCCGTAAGCCAGGAATTTCCATTAAAATATGCGTCAATAATGGCAGTGGATTAAAGGTTCGCAAACTAGCTGCACGCAATTCGTAACTGAATTGCCAATCCATTGTTGGCCCATCCATAGCTTGCGTCAAAACATTATCATGCCCCATCGGATCATCAAGCTCTTCCTCGAGCACACGAG
>JAHFSE010000094.1 GCA_023265895.1 Gammaproteobacteria bacterium | reverse complement strand
TAAGGCTCAATGTTTTTTCAACTGGTTTGCCAGCGCGTCTAACGAATCAATGTCATTATTGCTAGATGCTTCAGATTGACGAAGCAGAGGTTTTTTCTTGAGTCGCTTCTTTTTAAACACTCTGGGTTGCTGAAGGGATTTTGTTTCCATTGACATGGGGCTAGAAATAGAAGGTGCTGCTACTGAACTAACTGAAGCATTCAGCTTGACTGACGCCTCGCTCTCTTTTGAGCGAGAGCTCACATCCTGCTGAGTGACAGCAGGAGATTGTGCTGTTTCAGCAACGCCAGGATCGTTTTGCCCAATAGATACTGCCTCCGAAAAACCAGTCGCGCTACTTTTTGAATTTCCTTGTGCAAAACCATCAATTTGACGCAATAATAATTCAATTTTATCGCGATTAGCATTATCAGGCTCACTACTAACATAAGCCTTAAAATGTTCCTGTGCCAAGGTGATTTGTGTGACTGCTAAATTGTAATGTGCTTTGCTGTTAGCTGGATCCGCATTAATTGCCCGAGAAAAATAATCGCGCGCTTTCTCATATTGCGCAGCTTTGAAAGCAATATTTCCCAGCCGGTATAAGGCCCGTGGTTGATTAGCATTTCGCTCTAAAACACCCAAATATTGATCTTCTGCAACAGTTAAATTACCTAAACGATAAGCTTCGTCAGCAGTTTCTAAAAGACTGTTGACCTTACTTTGTACATAGGGGCTTTCTGGTGACGCTTCCTTACTTCGAGAAAAAGGTAAAAATGAGCAACCCGCTAATAAAGTAATAATGCCGACCCATAGAATCCATCTCAATCGCCCACACCATCCATCGGCATATTGCGCACTCATCGTCATAGTCATTTCTCTACTTAATTCGTTGTTCGCCATTTTTCATACCAAGCCAACTTAGCAGCGGCCTTGCTATTGGGTTCCGTATTTGACGGAACCATCTGCACCACCTGACGCCACGCAGCCAATGCTTGGTCTAAGTTGACATACTCTAATCGAATCCCTTTTTGATACAAAGCTTCAGCTTCCATAAGCACATTGTTTGAGGCAGTAGTGTTTGTATCACTGGACGTATTCGATGCAGCAGACGATGTCACAGCAGATTCATTTGGTAAGCTAGCTGTTGAAGTTTGTACTGTTGATGATTTTTGTGCTGTTGACGGCGTTACGTTGACATTTTTAGTCATCACAGATTTTACTTTTCCACCACCGAGCGCCTCTGCTTGTTGACGATAACGTGTAGCGCGCACTTGATCACCCGCAGCCTCTGCTTGTTGTGCACGCGTAAAATATTCACTAATCACAGATTGCGTTACTTGATGAGCATAATAACTTTGTCGATTCCCTAACCAAGATCGTTCTTGCGGTAAAAATTGCGACCATAAAGTAAAGGCACGCTGTTTATCCCCCGATTGATAAGCATCGTAAGCAGATTGATATAAAACTAACAAACGGCTAATGGCAACGCGTCGAGCTCTGAGTTGCTGACGTCGGCTGCTAGATAGATTTGCCTGCGCTTTAGCGGCTCTCAGCGCATCACCTAACTTAGTCTCATCTCCTGAAATATAGGATTGTTCCATTAACGCCAACAATGCATCGGCCTTTTGGATGACAGCGGCATCTTCGGGTGTTCTAATGGTATGAGCTGGTATTAGAGAAGGCTCATTTTTTTGTTCAATTGGCTGAAGACTAGACTGCTTGACTGGACCGATCACAGGAACGCCAGCTTCTGTCCGAGTAGCTACACCATTCAAAGTAGAGAAGTCACGTTTTTTAGCGTTCAGCGGTTTAGATGCCGCTAAATTTTGTTGAATTGCTTCAGGTAAATCAACGTGTGTTGTCGTTAAAGCAGGCAAAGTAACTTGTGCCACGGCGGCAGAGGAAGGGGGTGCCATTTCACCGTTCACCATATCCAAAGTTGTTTCATCAGGATGGGAGGGTAGAATGCGAGCGTCAGTCGCTGCAGTTGAGTCGGTTGGTGCTTCTTGTTGATCAGAAACGGCATCCTGACTTTCATCTAGTTGGTCTAAGGCACGAGATGCTTCTGCCATAACAGGTGGTGGTTCATCAGAATTTACCTTCACTTTGGAAGTCCCCATCATACTTCCTAAATTGGGCTTTAACACATAATAGGCACCGCCCAATAATGCAGAAACAATCGCGATAGAAATGAGAATTGCAATTAGGATAGGCCGCCAATTCCGTGAAATCGTTTGATCCTGTGGCAATTCATCTTGAGCCACTTCATCCTCATGATAAAGATCATCTAAGTCTAAGTCGTCTAAATCCATCTGGTCATGATCAAATAAATCCTTGTCCAGTGGCGGTAGCGTTTGTGGTATGTATTCCTTTGGATGCGATGATTGCGGTGGCCGCTGAACCTTTTTTAACTCAGCTGTCACTTTGTGAAAAGTAAACTGGGCATCTCCCAAACTAATCTGATCACCTTCCTCCAGCATGACTTGATCTATTTTAAATCCATTCACTCGCACGCCATTGAGACTATTCAGATCGTGTAAAACATACTGTCCAGCATTCAAAAGAATTTCAGCATGCCGCCGAGAAATACCTCGATGCTCAAGGATCCAATCACAATCCAGGCTACGGCCTATTACAAGCGGAAACTGCTTGAATATTTGCTCCTGCCCACTCTCATCAACGAAACGAATCGCATCTTGCGACTCCTGCAATGAAAGCACTTCAGTATGATCATCATATTGCTGCCGATTACCCGGCTTACGTGTATTTAATTGAGCGTCCATCTAAGACATCCTCTAAAACTACTTGGATGCGTTCCTATATCAGGGTAGTTGGGCTTTAAACGATTAGCACCTAAGCTAATGAAGAATAGCCGAAAAACAACTTAAAATTATAAATCTTCCCAATCCCAGCATAGCCGATTCATTCTACCGAAATATTATTATGGATTCAAAACATCGATTATTCGCTAATAATTGGAAAAGTTTTAGGCTATTACCACCTCATTCAATCAATCATTCTCAGTAAAAATCTCTGCTATTTGACCCAATTGCCTTTATCAAAGGTACAGGACACGGAAGCACTCCCTTGATTTTGAGTACAACGACCCACGCCCTGCATCACGTCATTGACAAAGGGCCCTTCATACTGAGTACCGTCTGGAAAATATAAAACACCATGCCCCTGCATACGATCCTGCTCAAACTGACCCACATATTTACGGCCATCAGCAAAAGTAAAAGTACCCTGACCAGAGCGATAACCCTGCACAAAATCACCTTCATACTTATGCCCTTCCGGCCATAGCAGGGTACCTTTACCCTGTGGTTTGCCACCACGAAACTCACCGACATACTCTTCGCCACCAGGATAGATCAGACTGCCTTGCCCTGACTCCATACCCTCCTGATAAACCCCTCGATACCGACGACCATCAGGCCAGACATGTTGTCCGGTACCGTGCGGTTTATCTGCTACGAAATCTCCCTCATACACCTCACCTGTAGGCCACTTCATAACACCACGACCTGAGCGCTGATCTTGCGAGAAATTCCCTTCATATTTTTGACCATCGGGCCACTGATAAATCCCCATCCCAAATTTCATATCTTCATGAAATCCACCTTGATAACGTCGCCCATCGTGCCAAACATAAATACCTTGACCTTCTTTTTTACCCTGAACAAAAGCGCCTTGATAATAATTACCATTAGGCCAACTCAATCGACCTGTACCCTGAAATTTACCTGCTTGCCATTGACCTTGATATATTTCACCCTGAGCACGCTTCAATGTACCTATGCCTTGCATACGATCGTCTACCCACTGCCCTTGGTAACGATCACCGTTGGACCAAATAAAAACACCCTGGCCAGACTTTTTCCCTTGAGATGAAAAAGCACCCTGATAAGAACTGCCATCCGGCCAAGCAGTTCTTTTCACCGAAGGTGTTTTCCGATCACAAGCACAAGCCAAAAAACATAACAAGATCATGAACAGGGCGCGCATAAACATTCCTTGTGACATCCATTAAATCATCTTAGAAGAAGCAACCAATACCGTTGTCCGTTTAAACAAACCTAAATCAGCAAAAATATGATATAAACAAGGCACCAATACCAAACTGATAAAAGTGGCAAACAATACTCCACTGGCTAAAGAAACTGCCATCGGCACTAAAAAAGCCGCTTGAATAGATCGTTCAAACATTAAAGGAATAAGTCCCGTCACCGTGGTTAAACTGGTTAAAAAGACGGGTCTAAAACGTAAAGCGCCCGCATCTCTAATGGCCAAAAATAAACTATCGCCCTCTTCTTGCCGACGATTAATATAATCCACTAACACCACATTATTATTCACGACTAAACCAAATACAGTCGTCATCCCAATCATAGACCATAACGTAATATCCATATGCAAAAACAAATGCCCTAGTACTGCGCCCACAAAACCAAAGGGTACTGCCGACATCACCACTAATGAGTGGGCATAAGATTTAAATGAAATGGCCATAACAAAAAACATTCCCAACAAAGCAATCAAAGTATTTCTGGATAAATTGTCGGTAAATTTCTTCTTCCCTGCTTGTGATCCCGCCACTTCCCAATGCACATCCGGATAACGCTGCACTAATTGATCTAGAAATTTCTGTTTAATATGCTTCATCACCGCATCCGGATGAGAAACACCTTCATCCACATAAGCCCGTACTTCTACCGAACGTTTTTGATGTGTTCGAAAAATAACGCTAGGGCCTAACTCAAAACTGACATCAGCAATCGTTTGCAACGGAACACTTTCCCCATTCAATAATTTAATTTGCATATTCTCTAAATACCATAAAGACTGCTTTTCTTGATCGGGATAACCTAAGGTCACTTTTATTTCATCTTGACCTCTCTGTAAGCTTCGCAAATCCACACCATAAAATGCCTGCCGTACTTGTTGCGCGACCTCACTGGTTTTAATGCCTAAATCTTCAGCCAATGGTTTTAAACGTAAATGAATTTCTTGCCGACCTTGCTGAAAAGTATCTTGCACACCATAAACACCAGAATAACTCGCAAGTAACTCTTTGAGCTCAGTTGCTGCGTAGTACAAACTTTTTAAATTTTGTGAAGTCAAACGAAGATCAATATTAGGACCAGGACGATTTAAGCTGGAATTAAATTCCAATGTCACGGCATCTGGAATGACACCAAGATAATTTCTCCAACGTTTACCGATTTCTTCACCACTGAGTGTTCGGTTTTCGGATGGCGTCATTTCCAGCAAAACAGACCCCACTTCATCACCCGATTGAGGACCATCAGAGCCAAACTGTGAACCATAATTAGAAATAATATTTTGAATTTGCTCTTTACCTGTTTCTTTTCGCAAATCTATTTTCACTTGCCTAGCTGCTAATTCTAAACGTTTTACCGCAGCACGCATGACTTCAACTTTAGTGCCTAACGGAAAAATAACATTGGCAGTTGTCGTGTCAGCTTCAATCGCAGGAGATAAATTAGTTTTAATCCAACCACTGGATAATAAAGCGATACAAACAAGAAATAACATGAGGAAGAAACTCGTTACGGCATAACGCCAATGCAATGCCAGTTCAACTAAAGGTCGATAAAATCTTTCAATCATATGATCAACGCCATTACTCACAATCGTCGCAATGCGACCCACAACAGAGGGCCTGTCTTTCACAATGGAAGATAAATGCGCAGGCAAAATAAATAATGCTTCAAACAAAGAAAAAACTAACACCGAAATAATGACAATAGGAATTACACGAATGAGCTTGCCTTCAGCACCCGGTAAAAAGAGTAAAGGAATAAACATAATCATGGTGCACAGAGAAGAAAAAATAACGGGCTCTGCAACTTCAGAAGCACCCAATATTGCACCAACAGCACCAGGCTTGCCGTTCCGTTGATGCATGAAAATATTTTCACCCACAACAATAGCATCATCCCCTATGATGCCTAACACCATAATAAAGGCAAATAACGATACCATATCAAAGGAACAGCCCAACAAATATAAAACCCAAACAGTGCCTAAAAATGAAAAAGGAATATCCGAAGTCACCCAAAAAGAGAGTCGCCAACGCAGAAAAAAGAGCAGCGGAATAAATACCCAAAATAAACCACTGAGTCCATTGCCTAATAATAATTTCATTCGACTACGATAGTAATAAGAAACATCTTGCGTAATATCTAACTTTAATCCGGCGGGCAATAAAGTTTTAGGATGCTGCACATAATCTTGTACTAATTCTGAAATACGTAAAAGATCTTGTTTCCCAGAACGAAACACACTGACATAAACTGCTGGATCTCCATTGAAATCAGCGCTACGTTGCTCATTAAGAATACCGTCTGTAATTTTTGCAACATCCCCTAAACGCACTCGGCTACCATCAGGCAATGCACGCACTACAATATTTTCGAATCCACTACCTGTTTGCACTTCTCCCGCTGTTTTTATTGCAACTGTACTGTTATGGGTTTGAATCACGCCAGCAGGCACAGAAAGGGATTGTCGATTAATGGCATTGGCTAATTCAGCAAAAGTTAATCCATAGCGCTGCAAGGCCAATTCAGAAGCTTCAATATGAATGGAAGGGACTTGTAGATTATTAATATAAACCTGAGTAATTTCAGGATAATCGAGTAGATCTTGTTTAATTTTTTCGGCAGCAGTTTTTAAAGCAGCTTCACTGGCTTGACCATGAATCACAAGGGTAGAAACAGGTTCCATATCAATTGAAACCAAACTCACCTTGGGCTGCTCAACTAATTCCGGTAATCCATGTATCGATGCAATTTGGTTTTGAATCGTCTCTTTAAAGGCTTTGGCATCCGTTCCTGGCTCTAACTGAATTTTAATATAACCATTACTTTCAGAAACAACAGAATCGAACGAATCAATACCCGGTGTTGCAGCAATTGCACTTTCAATGCGACTCACAGCCGCTTGCTCTACTTCAGAAGGAGAAGCACCTGGATAATTCACGGTAATGGTTAACCAATCAAAAGCTAAATCAGGTAGAAGTGATTTTTTAATGTCTTTTAATGCAAATAGCCCAAACAACAAGACCAATATCACTACCACATGCGCAGCAACATGATTTCGAACAAACCATGAAATGATTCGACCCACCCACTACACTCCTTTATAGCTGCCGATTCTTAACTTCGAAGGGTATTTTCGAAAACTTAATTAACTCCGACGCAGTGAGATCACGTTCTATAGGAATATTTTCACGCACGCGCACCTTCATACCATCAATGGCGAAATCCACTGGAGAAATCACAATACGATCTCCTGGATGCAAACCGTTCTGCACATAAACAACGCTTTTATCTTTGTAGAAAATCTGCAAGGCACGTAATCTCAATCGATGATTTTCTACCACCCATACATGATCTCCGTTATATAAAGCGTCCCGAGGTACAACCACCACTTGATTCAATACCTTGCCTTGTATTTCTGCCTCCATAAACTGCCCGGCAGTTAATTCTGGCCGATTCGGTTGCTGCATATCTTGCTCATAAGGCCGATCAATTTGGGCTACGGCATAAAGCAAGCGATTATGGGGATCAATACCACCATCCGTGCGCATCACGCGCCCCATCCAAGAATAACGCTGACCACCAAAATCCAACATCAATCGTACCGCAGGAAAATTTTGGCTTTGGCTCGAGATACCCGGCAAATCAATCAACCCCAATTGCTGTTCGGAGAGTGGCAAACGTACTTCAAATTTATCAATTGGATATACTTGAGCAATTTGTACACCCGGTGCAACATATTGACCTAATCCCACAAAAGCACGATGCACTCTGCCAGTAAATGGCGCAATCAATCGCGTACTATTTACTTGAATACGAACCAAACGTAATTCAGCCTCGGCCGCATTTAATCGAGCAGCAACCTCTGCAACACGTTGTTCACGATAGCGTCGAGGTGATGCCAGCCCTTCAATATCCTCAGCCGCATCCACCTCATCTTTCACTTGTCGATAGGCTTGTCTCACGGATACGACTTGCGCTTCTGCACGTACCACATCTAAACGATAGCGGGTATCGTCAACTTTCAGTAGTAAATCGCCTTTTTTAAACATGCCTCCCGTTGCTAACTGAGGCGCAACAAAAATCACCTGTCCTGAAGTTTCTACCGTTAACTGAATTTCATTGGCTGGATTCACCTCACCTCGAGAGGTCACAGGAATCGTTACCCGCTGCGCAACCACTTCAGCAACTTTAACGGTAGGGATAGGCAGTGCGGCAGTCGTGTGTACGACTTGTGGTGGGTTATAGTTTAGATACCAATAGAGAATAATGCCCAAAGCAAGCAACAACATCGGCACAAAAGCTTTTAAAAACAGCTTCAGTGTTCCTTGATCCAGTAATTTGTCATGCTTGTTCGTTGGCACAGCGTGCATATCTATAACCTAAAGACCTCACTTTTTATCCCTAGACTGCCGGGAAAAAAGACTGTTAGGTACGCTGATTCTCTGTAAATGCAGAATCAACCTATTTATAATTTCATGAGTGGTATGCTCTTAGACGCCCAAACTCTATCAAAAAAACACCCCTGCTATGAAGCAGCCTTTATTGAGTGTTTAGTAAAATTAATAGCTTGATGAGTGAGTTCTGTAAGAGGGTGAGACGATAACTCCATACTCACTTACGCCCCGTCACCAAAGCATTTATTTCATTTATTATCGTAACTCAAAAGGGCTATGCATTGTGATGCGCTTCTGCTAGCGTGACAAATATCTACTATAAAATCGATCTTTTTATAAATTCAGCAAGAGAGCCCTCATGACACCATCGGAACCCTGTGATGTTTATCATGCATTTACCAAAACTGTAACGCATGATATGAAAAACCCCTACAAAATCGAATATCGATGCACAGCATTACCCTTAGTCCTCAAACCATTTACCTTAAATATGGCTGAAGTTTTCGCGCAACAAGCCAATGATCCCAAAGTCCAAGCAATGGACATTAACTTTGCCTTACCCTTTACCGCAGAACACGCACAAGCAGCTATTAAGCGCTACATTCACGATTGGAATCAAAAAACCTGTTATTACTTTGCAATTTTTCATGCTGAGCAAGGTACC
>JAHFSE010000093.1 GCA_023265895.1 Gammaproteobacteria bacterium | reverse complement strand
TTGGTCGCCGGGTTGGAATTCACCGCAGGCGTGGAATAAATTTCAAGATGAAGTTGGTGGGCATTTGCGTGCAGGTGATGCAGGCATTCGTTTAATTGAACCGCAAGCGCAATCGATAGCGTTTTATTCCGTGTGCGATAAAGCAACGATCAAAGCGGGCGATTGGCGCGTGGTGCCAATGCATCATTTATTCGGTAGTGATGAATTATCTGCGCGCGCTGAAGTCACTCAGAATCAGCAACCGCAAGCTTATGTGGGATTGTGTCAGGCGGATGCACAAGCGTTGCAAATTCAATCGGGCGCGCCTTTATTATTAACCTTTGGTACTCAGCACGTCACGCTTGCGGTGAAAATTCTCCAAAGTTTGCCTTCTGGTGTCTTGGCTTTACCTTTGGGTATTGCGGGTGTGCCGGTAGTTTCGTTGAGCGATAAAGTTTGCGTTGGAGGAATTTCATGAGTAGCTGTTTTTTTCTCCCCCTCTTTGCGAAAGAGGGGGTTGGGGGGCGTTCTATTAGGTGGATGATATGTTAATCCTCATTGCCATTTTAAAAGCCCTGGTTATTTTAATTTCTGTTGTGCTGGGTGCTGCTATTTTAGTTTTTGTTGAGCGTCGTTTATTAGCGCTTTGGCAAGATAGACATGGCCCTAATCGCGTGGGGCCTTTTGGTTTATTTCAGTTACCTGCTGATATGCTGAAAATGATTTTTAAAGAAGATTGGACGCCGCCTTTTGTAGATAAAATTATTTTTTGGTTAGCCCCCGCTATTGCCATGAGTGCGTTATTAATTAGTTTTGCCGTTATTCCTATCACACCTACCTTAGGTGTGATTGATTTAAATGTGGGTGTTTTATTCTTTTTAGCGATGGGTGGTTTAGCGGTTTATGCGGTGATGTTTGCCGGTTGGTCGAGTAATAATAAATACGCTTTATTAGGTGGGCTGCGTTCTGCTGCACAAACTTTATCTTATGAAGTTTTTATGGGCTTATCTTTGATGGGCGTCGTTGCTGTCACCGGTTCTTTTAGTTTGCGTGATATTGTGATTGCACAGAAAGACGTATGGTTTATTGTGCCGCAATTTTTAGGTTTTATTATTTTTTTCATTGCGGGTGTTGCGTTAACTCATCGTACGCCTTTTGATGCGCCAGAAGCGGAACAAGAACTAGCGGCGGGTTATCACACCGAATATTCCGGCTTGAAATTTGGTATGTTCATGGTGGGTGAATATGTCGCCATGGTTGTTGTCAGTGCCATGCTCGTTGTTTTATTTCTCGGGGGTTGGCAAGGATTATCTTGGTTACCTAACTTTTTAAATCCGCCGCCCATTATTTGGTTTATGGCGAAAATGGCTTTTTGCATCATGATTTTTATTTTATTGCGTGGCGCGTTGCCGCGACCTCGTTATAGTGATGTGATGATTGCGGGCTGGAAAGTATTATTACCTTTGAGTTTGCTGAATTTATTAATTACCGGCGCAGTGATTTTATATGTATAGCTTAAAGCAGTTATTAATAGATATTTGGAGCCAGCTACGCAGTATGGTCATGGTATTCAATCATGCCTTTAGAAAACGTGACACTATTTTATATCCTGAGCAACCGGTTTATTTGCCACCCCGTTATCGTGGACGCATTGTGCTGACCCGTGATCCTGATGGTGAAGAGCGTTGTGTCGCTTGTAATTTATGCGCAGCTGCGTGTCCTGCACAATGTATTTCCCTGCAAAAAGCTGAACGAGAAGACGGTCGTTGGTATCCAGAATTTTTTCGAATTAATTTCTCCCGCTGTATTTTTTGCGGTATGTGTGAAGAAGCTTGTCCTACTACGGCCATTCAATTAACGCCGGATTTTGAAATGGCTGAATTTAAACGCCAAGATTTGGTTTATGAGAAAGAAGATTTATTAATTTCTGGTCCAGGAAAAAATCCAGACTACAACTTTTATCGTGTGGCTGGAATGGCGATTGCTGGCAAACCTAAAGGTGCTGCACAGCATGAGGCGCAGCCAATAGATGTGAAAAGTTTGTTGCCGTAATTAGGGCGGTTAAAAATCCCCCCTAACCCCCCTTTGTTAAAGGGGGGGAATTTATGTGTTTGCGAGAAATGAACTTCCCCCTTTGAAAAAGGGGGATTGAGGGGGATTTAAATCCTCGGAGAATTTTTATGGAAATTGCTTTTTATTTAGCTGGATTCATTGCGGTGTTATCGACGCTGGGAATGATCTTGAGTCGTAACCCAGTTCATGGCTTGTTATATATGATTGTCTCGTTACTCAGTGTTGCGATGATTTTTTTTACCGTGGGCGCTGCCTTTGCTGGGGCATTAGAGATGATTGTCTACGCGGGCGCTATTTTAGTTTTATTTGTCTTTGTCATGATGATGCTCAATTTGGGTGATACCGTGATGCAAATAGAAAAAACCTGGTTGCAACCACGCACCTGGATATTGCCATCGTTGTTAAGCGTCTTATTATTGAGTCAGTTAGTTGCGGTATTATGGCGTAATCATTTGCCTGCTGTAGGTCACGTTGTCAGTGCTAAACAAGTGGGTATTGCTCTATATGGTCCTTATATTTTAGCAGTGGAATTAGCTTCGCTGATTTTATTAGCCGCCTTAGTGGTTGCTTTTCACCTAGGCCAGAAAGATGAAGTGCGGGAGTCGATTGCGCAATGAGTAGCATTCCTTTAGAGCATGGCTTGATACTTTCCAGCATATTATTTGCCCTGGGATTAACGGGTGTCATGATTCGGCGTAATATTTTATTTGTCTTGATGAGTATTGAAGTCATGATGAATGCGGCCGCGTTAGCTTTTGTGTTAGCGGGTAGTCGCTGGGGACAACCCGATGGTCAAATCATGTTTATTTTTATTCTGACTTTGGCCGCCGCTGAAGCCAGCATTGGATTGGCTATTGTGTTTCAACTTTATCGTCGTTTCCATTCTGTGGATATTGATGCAGCCAGTGAGATGCGCGGATGAATTTACTTGCGTTAACTGTTTTATTTCCTTTGTTAGGATTTGTGATTTTATCTTTATCTCGTGGGCGCTTGTCCGAGCAACAAGCAGCCGTTGTTGGTGTGGGTAGTTTGTTATTGTCTGCCAGCGTGGCAGCGAGTGTCGGCTATCAATTTTTAATGCATCTACCTGAAAGTGATGTGTATACACAAACTTTGTGGACCTGGTTTGACATTGATGGGTTTGCACCAAAAATTGCTTTTCGCCTCGATGGATTATCTTTAACGATGCTGGGTGTTGTAACGGGCGTGGGCGCACTGATTCATTTATTTGCCTCTTGGTATATGCGTGGTGAAGAAGGCTATAGTCGATTTTTTGCCTATATGAATTTGTTTATTGCCAGCATGTTAATTTTAGTGTTAGCCGATAATTTAATGCTGCTTTATCTCGGTTGGGAAGGCGTAGGATTATGTAGTTATTTGCTGATTGGTTTTTATTATCGAGTGCAAGCCAACGGTGCAGCGGCACAAAAAGCATTTATTATTACACGCATGGGTGATGTGTTTTTGGCGATGGGTTTATTTATTTTATTTCGGGAAACGGGAACTTTAGATATTGCTGTGATCTTACAAAAAGCGCCGGTATTATTTGCTTCCGGTTCACTCATGATCACCGTCATTGCGTTGTTATTGTTTGGTGGTGCAGCAGGCAAATCTGCGCAATTGCCGTTGCATACTTGGTTGGCTGATGCAATGGCAGGTCCAACACCGGTTTCTGCTTTAATTCATGCTGCAACGATGGTGACTGCTGGTGTTTATTTAATTGCTCGGGTCCACCCATTATTCTTGTTAGCACCGGATGTTCTAGAATTTATTGGTGTGGTGGGCGCAGTGACTTTATTACTGGCGGGTTTTTCTGCGCTGGTGCAAACTGATATTAAACGAGTTTTGGCTTATTCTACCATGAGTCAAATCGGTTATATGTTTTTAGCTCTGGGTATGGGTGCTTGGCAGCCTGCTATTTTTCATTTAATGACGCACGCCTTTTTCAAGGCCTTGTTATTTTTATCTGCTGGTGCGGTTATTATTGCTTGTCATCACGAGCAAAATATTTTCAAAATGGGTGGTTTGAGAAAAAAAATCCCATTGATCTACGTGTGTTTTTTAGTGGGTGGCGCAGCATTAGCTGCCTTGCCATTTGTCACAGTAGGTTTTTACAGCAAAGATGAAATTCTTTGGCAGGCCTATTCTCGTCATCATGAGTATTTACTGGTCGCTGGTTGGATCGGTGCCTTCTTAACTTCACTCTACACTTTTAGGCTTATTTTTATCGTGTTTCATGGTTCAGAAAAAACTCATGCACATCCACTAAAAGGCATCTCCTATGGTTTGCCATTAATTATTTTATTGGTGTTATCTACTTGTGTGGGTGCTTGGATTCATCCGCATTTGCAGCATATTTTGCCTGACAGCTCCAGTGAAGGCAGTATGAAAAGTTGGATTGAATTATGGTCTTCCATCACTGCTTTGTTAGGCATCGTTCTAGCGGTTGTGTTATTTACCGGTGAGCGTCAATGGGTAGAGAAATTATCCGCTATGCCGGTAGGAAAATTTTTATCAGCTTTGTGGTATGAAGCTTGGGGTTTTGATCAGTTATATAATCGATTATTCACTCGGCCTTTTATTATCACAGCAAAAAAATTAGCGGCTGATTGGTTGGATCGCTTAACTTATGTTTTTGTGAATACTGTGCGTTTTATGAATGTTATAGCAAGTGCGACGCAGACGGGTCAAGTGCGTTGGTATGCAACGACATTAGCCATGGGTGCTGTATTAATTTTGTGGCTTTTAATGAGAATGATCTGATGCTAAATATGATCTTGCCCTGGCTTATTTTAATCCCTGTCGTAACGGGTTTCTGCGCTTGGTTCAGTGCACGTTTTCATGCTCATGCGCCGCGATGGTTGTCTTTGTTAGGGATGGGTTCTGTTGGTGGATTATTATTAATGGCTTGGCCTACTGTTTACCCGCAAGGTTGGTGGGGTGAATATTCAGCTCAATGGATTCCTATTTTAGATATTCATTTTCATTTAGCCATAGATGGGTTATCTGCTGTCATGGTGTTATTAGCTGCTTTGTTAGGGCTTGTTGCTGTCATGGCTTCGTGGCGTGAAGTGCAAAAAAATGTAGGCCTTTTTCATTTGCATTTGTCTTTGTTGTTAGCCGGTGTGATCGGTATTTTTCTGGCGATGGATTTATTTTTATTCTTTGTTTTTTGGGAAATTATTTTATTACCCATGTATTTTTTAATGACCCTCTGGGGGCATGAAACTCAGCTAGGCCGTGGAAAATCTCATGCGGCGATTAAATTTTTTATTTATGGTCAGGTTAGCGGTTTGTTGATGTTGATTGCTATTTTGACTTATGTCTTTTTTCATTATGCCATGACGCATCATTTAACCTTTGATTACGATGTATTGAAACAAACGACAGTGCCGCCTCAATTAGCTTATGCTTTGATGTTAGGGTTTTTTATTGCCTTTGCTGTGAAATTACCTGCTGTTCCTTTTCATGGTTGGTTGGCGGATGCCCACGAGCATGCGCCCACGGGTGCTAGCATCGATATCACGGGTTTGTTATTGAAAACTTCAGCCTACGGTATTTTACGTTTTTGTTTGCCGCTTTTCCCTGAAGCATCCAAAGCTTTTGCGCCCATCGCAATGACTTTAGGCCTAGTGAGTATTATTTATGGTGGTGTTTTAGCCTTTGGTCAAACGCATATCAAACGTTTGGTTGCTTACACCTCTATTTCTCATATGGGTTTTATTTTATTGGGCATTTATGCATTTAACGTCATTGCCTTGCAAGGCGTTGTGGTGTTGATGGTCGCTGGTGCTTTATCCACTGCTGGACTATTTGTTATGTGCGGCCAGTTATATGAGCGGTTAGGTACTTTTGAAATGAACGCGATGGGAGGGTTATGGTCTCGTTTGCTTTTCTTGCCACCCTTGATGTTATTTTTTGCCGCAGCGACTTTAGGTTTGCCAGGTTTGGGTAATTTTATAGGTGAGTTTTTAATACTGCTGGGTGCTTTTAAAGTGGCGCCATTATTCACCGTTGCGTCTACCGTTGGTATGGTGTTAGCAGCTATCTATTCTTTAGCTTTGTTACATCGCACGATTTATGGGCCCGCGTTATCGGAAATAACTTTAGCAAAACCTAGGCTTCGCGAAAAATTCATCCTCTTCTTGTTAGCCATAGGGCTGCTGATCATAGGTTTATATCCCCAGCCATTGTTTGATGTCGTGGCTGCAACGATTCATAGGATTGTGTGATGGTGCCTTTTTCTCTAACAACACTTTTTCATATTCTGCCCATTCTGATTCTTAGCGGCGCAGCTGTTTTATTGATGCTGATCATTGCTTTTTTCCGCTCTCATAAAATGGCTTTTATTTTCACGTTCTTGACTATGACTGCTGCATTGATTGCGGCCTATTCGAGTGATGGTTCTGTGCAAAGCGTGACGGATTTATTGCGAATCAGTTCACTGATTCAACATTATTGGATATTAATTTTATTCAGTGGTTTGGTTTGTACCGGTATTTCTTATCCTTACTTGAGATCGACAACTCGATTCAGAGAAGAATGGTATTTACTGTTATTAGTGGCTACAGCGGGTGGCTTAGTTTTGGCTGCAAGTTATCATTTCTCAATGCTTTTTATTGGATTAGAGCTGATGTCGATTCCTTTATATGGTTTGGCAGCTTTTGCTTTGAAACATAAACCTTCGTTAGAAGCGGGTTTGAAATATTTAGTATTATCAGCAGTCGCTTCTGCTTTTTTATTGTTTGGCATGGCACTCATTTATGCAAGCACCGGTAGTCTTTCTTTTTCTGGAGCGGCGTCCTCGTCACTGATGTTGTTAGGGGGCGGCTTAATATTAGCGGGGTTGGGTTTTAAATTGTCTTGGGTGCCATTTCATATTTGGACGCCGGATGTTTATCAAGGTGCCCCCATGCCCGTGACAGCTTTTTTGGCGACAGCAAGCAAAGTTGCTGTGATGATTGCTTGGATTAAATTATTTGCCATTTTCCCTGTTTTCCACGAACAAAAAATGACGTTACTACTCACGTGGATTGCAGGCGCTTCTATCTTGTTGGGTAATGTGCTGGCTGTGCAGCAAGTCTCCTTAAAGCGGTTGTTAGCTTATTCGTCCATCGCACATTTTGGTTATGTTTTCATTGGGTTGTTAGCCTATAACCATGCAGCGATTTGGATTTATTTAGCCACTTATGTTGTCGCGTCATTAACGGCCTTTGCCGTTTTATCGTCGCTGACCCGTATGGGAGACGATCAGGTGGGAGATCACTGGGTCGCTTTGCGTGGTCTGGCGCATCGTCATCCTCTGTTGGCTGTTGCTCTGGCCGTGAGCTTGTTATCTATGGCAGGTATTCCTTTAACCGCTGGTTTTATCGGTAAGTTTTTTGTTCTGGCTGCAGGGGTCAATAGCGCTCAATGGGCATTATTGACTATGGTGGTGATAGGTAGTGCGATTGGACTTTATTATTACCTGCGGGTAGTTTCCATATTATTTCAGGTGGGAGAAAGGCAAGAAAGCGCAGCACCCTCTATCTCCTGGTTGAATTATTTTTGGGTTCTTGGTTTAGCGGCGATGACTTTAATTTTAGGTGTTTGGCCCAGCCTATTTGTTTAGAGATGACTAATAGGCTGTTTTAAGAGGCGAGCGCTGATGGGTTTAGCAAAACGAATTATTCCTTGTTTGGATGTGGATAAAGGTCGTGTGGTGAAAGGCGTGCGTTTTGAAGGTATTCGTGATGCCGGAGATCCTGTGGAAGTGGCTCGTCGTTATGATCAACAGGGCGCTGATGAAATTGTTTTTTTAGATATTACAGCCAGTCATGAGCAGCGCGACACCATGTTCGCAATGGTTGAACGGATGGCGTCTGAAGTTTTTATTCCGCTCACTGTGGGAGGCGGCATTCGAACGCTAGAAGATATTCGCCATTTATTAAATGCAGGTGCGGATAAAGTCAGTATTAATACGACGGCTGTGTTCAATCCAGAATTTGTTCGACAAGCGGCGGATCGCTTTGGCAGTCAATGCATTGTTTTGGCAATGGATGTAAAAAAAGTGAGTCTCCCAGGAGAAATAGATCATTGGGAAATTTTTACTCATGGTGGACGAAAACCTACTGGATTAAATGCCTTAGATTGGGCGATTCAGATGGCCGAATATGGCGCCGGGGAAATTTTGCTCACCAGTATGGATTGTGATGGAACAAAAGCTGGATTTGATTTAGCCATTACCCATGCGGTGAGTGAGCATGTTTCGGTTCCTGTCATTGCTTCTGGTGGTGTGGGTACGTTGCAGCATTTAGCCGATGGTATTTTGGTGGGTGGTGCTGATGCGGTATTAGCGGCCAGTATTTTTCACTATGGCGAAATGAGTATTGCGCAAGTCAAAAATTATATGAGTCATTGTGGAATTGAGATAAGGGCGACATAGACAGGACAATGAAGAAGGGTGATAGATTTTATTCTGTCACCCGTTGGGTTATTCCTGATTGAGTAGTTCAGCTTTAAGCACCTCTAAGGCGCCGATCATTTCTAGCGTCGTAAGATCTGTGGTCTCCAGCGCAAAATCAGCTTCGTTATTGCGCAGTACTACAGCAGCAATGGCTGTGAGTGTGCCGACTTTTGCTTCGCTGAGAAGGCCTTCGAGCAACTTCACTAAACGGGTATTGGGTTTAATAATGCCAACGATTTCGCCCATGGTTTGATTCTCTTTGTATCGGTGAATTGATCATCGGGTGGTCAATTTGATGGGGGATTTTATCAGAATTGTCTAATAGTTGGTCTAGTCCTTTTGCAGGATTTTTTGTTAACGTCGATAACTCTATGATTTTTAATTAAATGTTTGTTTTTGAAACAAAAGAACTCAGTTGCTAACGTATTGATTTTATAGGAAGTCCTATGAACCCATCTTTGATTTGGACTCAATCAGAATCTTTTGTACAGCTCACATTGAGCAATTCAGGTCGTTGTAATGCGGTCACCGATGAAATGATTGAAGGTATTGAGCAGGCTGTTGAGCGCATTAATGCAGATCCCCTCATCAAGCTGGTTTTATTGACTGGAGCGGGTGATTACTTCTGTGCTGGCGGTGATGTTCGGCAAATGTACGATAGAGCAGGGAT
>JAHFSE010000011.1 GCA_023265895.1 Gammaproteobacteria bacterium | reverse complement strand
ACCAATCGTTTTTTTGTCGCCATGGCGATATTCAATTTTTCCTTTGCCATCTAACTGTAAGTGATGATTGAAAATGCCTGTATGAATTTGATCTTCTATTTCAATCGATATTTCAGTTTGAGGTGAATAATTCGGATTGAGCAGGCACTGGTGAGATCGGCCATCACAGCTGAGCGTTGCTATTTGAGTCGTATCTATCGCATCTTGAATAAAATTACCTTCAACAAAATGATCTCGGCCCAATGTTTGTTTGCCTCGACCATGACGAGTGACTGCACCATTCTGAATGCTAATTTCACCAATATAACGATGGGTTTTTGAAGTTTTAATCCGCACGTCTTCGGAATTTAAAATGCCATTGACAAAAGTACCCGTGAGCGTTGGTTGTTCAAAGCCGGGTAAACGTAAGGTATGTTCTCCATTCAGTGGCAGTGGTGTTCTCTGCAATAATTCTGCTGCTGCAATTTCTGTTGTATCCGGTAGTTGTATTTGAACGATTTCGCCTGTTTGACCAAAGAGGGGTGGTTTGACGGTTTCAGGTTCAGATTTGGCTTCGAGTAATGAAAGCGTCTGTTCACTGGTTGTGTTAGCTAGGATATCTGTAGCAAGGGTTGATTGAGTTTCTGCTAAAGGTAATATTTGAACTGCGGGTGTCTCTATTTTTATTTCTTCAATAGGCTCTGCTGCTTCAGCAGGAATTGGGAGTTTGATAATGCCGCAGCGTACTAATAAGGATTCCTCTAAATTTAAAGAGGATTCTGGTATCGATAAATTCATGGGTAGTATTTGAGGTTGGGCAAAAAAATCATCGATGTCATTTTTGATCGGTGCTTTGGGGATTGGCGTTTCAGCGGTGCTGACGCTAGCCATATGTGTTGTTGGTTTAACGGGTGGCGGAGGATAAACAGTTGCTTGCATGATTGGGATGGGTTGAATATTCGGTAGATGGTATGAGTAGTCACTATAAGGCGTCCTCATCAATTGCGCTGTTAGCTCTGCGGGATGTGGTGCATTTCCTGGATGCCAATAGTCTGCAGCCCAAGCTGGATATAAATAATGATTCACGGGGTTATAGATTTGGTATGGATCTTGGTGTGATCTACCCCAGCCATCTCGGCACGGCATATAAAACATAAATACCTCAATAGATCAAAAACAGCAGATCTATGATGTGATTGCAGGTGGAAAATTTTATAGATAAGAGATTTCGTAGAAAATCGCAGAGATCCTACCTGACCGAATAAAAATTGACAAATTTGTTTAAAAATTCGACTTATTGTTCAAGTAATTTTTTATGTTCTAAAAAACAATTTGTTGTTGGCGGATAGATGCTTTTTTAATTTGTGCAGGTAGTGCCGTAATTGCAATGGAACCAGTGAGGGGATCTATTTGTGAGGCATCCATGAATGTGTTGAGTGAAACGCCAATCGATACTAGATCTCTCGTTTCTAATGTTGTGGATGAAATGGAATAACCCCAACCCTGGGGTAAACTAACAACGCCGGGCATCAGCGTATCGACTAACATCACCTTGATTAGGACGCTTTTGTGGGGCGTGGCAATACAGATCAATTGTCCAGACTGCACTTTATGTTTACGGCCATCGATTCGATTCATCCAAGCATAGGCATGGATCTCTGGATTTTCAATTAAATGACGATAGGCTAATCCCCACTGATTATCGCTGTGACCTCGACTGATGAGGGTGTAGGGATAATCCATCATAATAGGCAATTGCAATTGTTCAATCAGCGTTTGTACTTGTCGAGTTAAAGTGCTAGGTGCCAGTTGTATTTTTCGATCGGACGTTGGGAAACGTAGCAGTGCGTTAGGTGCTAAGGGTGTGAGAGATAATCCGTGAGGATATTGTCGTAACTTTTGACTGTCTAATGCGATGGATCGCGGTTGATGAGTCATGCGTTGTTGGAGGCGAGACCATAGTGACGTTGGTTTTGTCGGGAGGTGCGTCAGTAATTTGTGGGCACTTTGGCAGCTCCTTTGATAAGTGGAGCCAAACCAGCGCAGTTTTTCTAAGGTTTGGTGTGTTTGCATGAGCCAGTGCCAAGGTTTGCCGTAGAAACTGGTGTTGAGCAGTAAATCGACAATTTGATCTGGGCCTTTTTGCTGGAGAAATTTAAGTAAGCGCTGGGGCTGTGCCCATAGAGGCCAGTGGCGCGGTTTGAGTTCATGGCTCAGTTTCAACAAAATTTGCCATAAAGGTTGCACGGTTTTGGGTGCAGTAAACAGCGCAGGTGCAGATTGCAGTTGTTGTCGTAATCCGGGTCGTTGTTGTGGCTCACTGAATTGGCTGTGTTCTAGCGGTGTATGAGTAGGCAAAATTAAATGGGCGTGGCGATTGGTTTCATTAAAATGGGTGTCGATGGCAATAAAACAATCCAGTTGTTGTAGCGCAGCTTCCAATGTCGTTCGAGCGGGGCCTGTCAGTAATGGATTGCTTTGAATACAAAATAATGCCCGAATTGAATCGGGGTTTGGTGCGGTTATTTCTTCTGCCAATACGCTCAGTGGCAAGTCATTCATCAATTCGGGTAACTGTCGAACTTGACTACGGCAGGCATCGAAATGTGCCTTGGGTTGTAGCCAATGGGCAATATTCAATTCATGGGCGCTGAGATCATTGAGTAACATGCCGCCCGGTTGATTGCTGTGCCCCGTTAACAAGTTCAGAGTATGAATTAACCAAGCGTTCAAGCAGCCTTGTTGCTGCTGGTAGAGGCTAGATCCTGCTAACACAACACTGCTAGGTGCTTGAGCCAGTGCTCGAGCAATATCCATTAAATCAGCTTCAGCGATTTGGGTGATAGCAGCGACCTTGGTTGGTGTAAATTGGCTCACAATATTGTTGAGCGTGTCTAACCCTGAACAATAGGGCTCAATTTTTTCCCAGGGGACCCAGCTTTCACGAATCATAATGTGGAGAATAGCCAATAAAAATAACGCGTCGGTACCGGGTTTGATAAAGAAATGTTGATCCGCTAAAGCTGCGGTTTCATGCTGATGTGGATCGAGCACAATCAGGCGTCCACCGCGTGCTTTCAGCTGCGCAAAATCTTTTTGTGCGGGTGATGGTGCAGTGGATTCCGAGTTGCGCTTCAGCCAGTTATGACCTAGGCATAGCACTAACTGTGTATGACTCAGATCGGGGCGCCAGTGAATTTCTGGATGCCCAAACATTTTTAATTGGGCCAGCCGGGTAGCGCGCTGTGTTTCGGTTTGCGCATTAAATTGATTGCGGCTGTTAAGTGCTTTCTGAAAAATATGCCCCGCTAATTGATGAGCGGGATGTTGTTGCAGCGCATGACCGGTAACGCTGGCGATGGCATGGGGGCCGTATTTTTTTTGGATGGGCTTAATGTGTGCGCGAATCCAGTGAAAGGCTGCGGACCAACTTAGGGGTTGCCAACCTTGTTCTGTTTTGAGCAATGGCTGATCAATACGATCGGGATCTTGTTGTTGATCGCCAATTAATGTGGCGTGAACGCAATGAGCACCTTGGCTGATAGGATCTTGTTCGTTCCCCGTGATAGAAACAATGCGGCCTTGTTGCAGTTGAATTTTTAAACCACAACTCGCTGCACATAAGTGGCAATTGCGGTAGTGGGTCTGAATAATAGAAGCAGCCTGATCACTCACAATCATTCCTTGTGCCGCGCGTAAAAAATTAAATTTAATAGCTCTAGAGCGGCGAGGATACCTGGTTTTGTGAGGCTTTCAAATCACTTGCCGCGGATTATCTCTTGAGTTCATGGATAGGCTGGGTACAATGCTGAGCTTGGTTTAAATGACCGCTAGAATGTGCACGTAACAAAAATATTGAATAATGGATTTGGTTGGAGCTTCGCATGAAACAGAACATCGCACAGGCTAATGCAGGATGGATCCCTACTTTGCTAAAACGGTGCTGCGGTGTTTTTCTTTTGCTTGCATGCTTATTCCTGATGAGTGGTTGTAGTTTGGTCTATCGCAGCACGGGCGATTTATTGACGGGATATTCTCAATCGCACGCAATTCCTTATTTATTAACCACTGATGACCCCGAAGCAGCGTGTGCTTTGAGTCAGGCTTTTGGACCTTTCCTAGCTTCTTTTGGTACTGTGACGGCATCACCGGAAAAATTAAAAATTCTGATGAATATGATGTCTGGTAGTTGTGCGGAGACTCAGGCTTGGGAAGCGGAGCTGCGTTATTTGCGTGCGTTAAAACAAGGGAATGCCATCGAAGCACAAGACGCGCGTATTCAGCAAAAACGCTTACTGGGTCAAGCTGCTCAACGCCAATACGCAGGTTATTTAAGTTTGATTCAGGCCATGGGAGAGCCGGGTAGTGTTTGTCCTCGCTTTCATCATGCTCAGGATGAATTGTTCTGGTTTGCAGGATTACTCAGTGGATTAGAAGCCGCTTTCTCAGATTTAGGTGCTGATACAATTGTTGGTGTACCACTGGATACGCCGCAAAAAGTGGCTCGTGGTGCACAATGTTTGGATAATCAACGTTGGTGGGGTATGCCGATGGCGATTCAAGCGGCGGTATGGGCAGCGGTTCCTGGTGCTGCGCCAGAAGGCGAGCATCCGCTGCAACGATTGGCTGAAGCATCTGCCTTAGGCTTAAATCAACACGTCCGCTTAGCGCAGGTGTTAGAATTACAAACTTATCTTTCTCAGGGCAACATGGCTGAAGTGAAACGAGTGATTCGTCAACATGCACAAGCAAAACAGCAAGTACCCGTAGATCCAGCTGTTAAATTATTTGATGAAATAGCCACGCAGCAAATACAGGCTGTTTCTGATCGGTTATGGACAGAAGCAAAGGGAACTCGGACCCCACTAAAAGGGTTGGGCACATTTTGGGATGATGCTCAATCCAATGATGATATAAAAGGTATTGAGCTGAATGACTTATAAAAAGTGAGCAGCTTGTATTATTGACTGATTGAGGAGCATGACTGTGAGAATAAAAAGTAGTTGGATCTTGTGCGTTGCTGTGTGTTTATTGGGAGGCGTCAGTCAAGTACAAGCGTTAGTCAATAAGACTTTCTGTGTCTATGATCCGATTGGTGGCAATGGCCCAGTTTTTCAACAAATGAAAGACTATCAAGCGGCAGCGTTAGAATGGGGTGTTAAATTTACGGTAAAACCTTATACCGATGAACGTGTGGCTGCAGAAGATTTTAAATCCGGTGCCTGTGATGCAGTGGGATTGACCGGTGCGCGAGGTCGTCAATTTAATCCATTCACAGGTACGTTAGATTCCGTCGGTGCGATGCCTACGTATGCCCATGTAAAAACCGTCATGAAAATTTTATCTGAGCCTAAAGCGGCTGCATTGATGAAGCGTGGTGAATATGAAGTAGCCATGTTAGCGCCTGGTGGCGCTGTGTATTTATATTTAAAAGATCGTAATTTAAAAACAGTGAATGATTTGTCCGGTAAGCGTTTCGCAGTATTTGAAGCCGATTCTTCTCAGCGAGAATTGGTTTTAAAATTAGGCGCTTCTCCTGTGAGTGCATCCATTGCGGGAATGTACAGTCAATTTAATAATGGTTCAGTGGATGTTTGTGTTGGGCCTGCGGTGGTCTATCAAGCCATGGAATTGTATAAAGGTCTGGAACCCAAGGGTGGTGTCGTTAAGTTTGCAGTAGGGCAGTTGTCGCTTCAAGTATTAATTCGACAAAAAGATTTTCCTGCAGGATTTGGTGAAAAATCTCGCGCCTATGGTTTTAGTCGTTATGACACTATTATGCAGGTGGTGACTAAAGCCGATAAAACCATTGCCGATCGTTGGTGGATTGCTGTCTCCGATGAACACCAACGAGGCTATCGAGAGATGTTTAGAAAAGCGCGCATTGAATTGCGTAATAAAGGAATTTATGACGCTAAAATGTTAACCCTGCTCAGAAAAGTGCGCTGTAATTTGGAGCCCACGGGTTCGGAATGTACCGCGCCTGATCGAGAATAATTAAAGTTGTCGGTGATCAGTTTAACTTCCCCTGCCCTCTCTTTCAAAAAAGAGGGGGCGTTGCTTTGGATCAAAAAATTATATGAAAATGATTAAGAATCGCTCCGCTCGAGAATGGTTTTCTTCTTTTCCCGCGGTGATTTTATTGGTCTGTGTTTTGATTGCGGGTACCAGCAGTTATTTGCATGCAGAATTTCTCAAAATAGGCCATTGGTTATGGGATGATTATTTTGTTCTACGAATTGACCCCGTCAAACCTAGCTGCGATGCCCATGCAAATATTAATGCTGCATTAGATCAATTAGCGACACAATCCGGCGTCAGCAGTAGTGATGAAATTGATTTGTTGTCAGCAGATGAACCCTTTAATCGTGATGCTGCACGGATTTCTCTACAACGTCAGCAAGTGGTGTGTCAGCAACAGCATCAGGTTTATCAACAAACGCTGCGTGATTTAACGCCTGCCGTTAAAGTGTTTCGTTCGGTCGAATATTATATTGCTGGCTTTAATTTATTTGTCACCGACCAACAGGAAGTCATTTTACTTTTGTTGTTATGGGTTTGTGCATTAACTGCATCTCGAACTCAACATCATATTTCGTTTAGAGTAGTGAGCTCACGACTGGATTATTATGTCTGTAATAGCGCTAGTATTTTAAGTCACAGTATTTTGTTAATTGCTGCCTGGAGTTATCGAAAATCAATTTATGCTTCCGGTGTTGCCGTCACAGATCCAGCGGTTTACATCTTATTAATCGCTGGATTTGCTAGTTTATTATTAACCAATCTCTACCAATTAATGAAAGGTGCAGCCGATTTACCTAAGGAAAATGCGTCTTGGGGACATGCTTTATTAACAGTGCCGCTTTACGTTTATATGTCTTTTATCGCTGGAACTTACTTTTTTTATGTCGAACATCACTTTGCAGGCATTGCGATTTTTTTCAGCCAAATTTTAGAACAGGCAAAAATGTTTTTAAATGTTGGGCTGTATATTTGGGTCGGCATGTTGTTAAAGCGAACGCAACTGGGCCAGCTGGTTTTTAGTGTTTTTAAGCCTTGGCAATTACCGCCTGAATTATTGGCCTTGGTTGCAATTATTGTGATGGCAGTGCCCACTGCTTATACCGGTGCCTCTGGAATTATTATTATTGCTATGGGTGCTGTGGTATATCAAGAATTACGCCGAGTCGGTGCCCGTCGTCAGTTAGCTTTAGCAGTAACAGCTATGACAGGTAGTTCTGGTGTGGTGTTGTATCCTTGTTTACTCGTGGTATTAATCGCTGCTCTAAATAAAGAAGTGGTGACGGATCAATTATATGCTTGGGGGGTGAATGTATTTTTGTTGAGTGCTGTGATCTTTTTTATCATGGCGTTTTTAACTAAAAAAACGCCCTGGGTATTGGCTTCACCTAAAACAGCGTTGTTGCCTTCATTACAAGCAATCGGGCGTCTGATGCCTTATGTTGTTATTTTTGCTGTGATTGCTTTGGGATATGGTTTATTGCTGGGTACTCACCTTAATGAATTTTCTGCACCATTGATTTTGCCCGTCGTGGTATTAAGTTGGTTGGTGTATGAGAAATTTTTTGCGAAAAAATTACAAGCAACGACGTCAGAGAGGATTCAAGCAAGCTCGTTTGAACAAACCATTCGAGAAGCAACGACCGATACTACGGTGCATATCGGCGCTTTAATTTTATTAATGGGTTTATCCTTTGTGACCGGTGGCGCGATTGGGCGCTCTGATATATTTTCAGTATTTCCGATGGCGAATGAATTGTGGTTGAGTATGACCTATTTCTTAGCGGCGTTAGTGGTGATTGGTATGATTATGGACCCTTTCGGCGCAGTTGTTTTAGTCACAGGTTCCTTGGCACCGTTGGCGTATAAGCAGGGTGTTATTCCTGTACATTTTTGGATGATGACCTTAGTGGCCTTTGAATTAGGTTATTTAAGTCCACCGGTAGCTTTAAACCGTTTGTTAACTCGACAAGTCGTGGGTGATCAGGAATCGTCACTTGCTTTTACACAGGTTGAGCAGCATTGGTGGTATCGCCGAGAATATTGGTTATTACCTTTGGCCGTCATGGGTATCACTTTATTGATCGTGACTTATGCGCCCCTGTGGTTTTTATATACCGAATAAAATGTTTGATTGGGAGATGTCAGCGAAGTGTATTAACAGCAAGGAGATGTTGTATGCAAACCATGGATGAAGTGGCACAAATGGTAAAAAATTTGATTGCCGAAGAAATGAATATTGAGCGGGAAAAAATTACTCCAGATACTCGATTGGTGCAGGATTTAGGGTTGGATTCCTTTGATGTGGTCAGTTTAGTGACGTTACTGGAGGCTGAGTTGGGCCAAGATCTGGATGAAGAAAAATTAACTCAATTAGTTACTTTTCAAGATGTGGTGCAATTAGTGATGCAGCAATTGAAAGCACAGTCATTGGATTCCTCTGTCTGATTTTCATGAAATTACATTGACTGTTATGACATCATCACATGTTCAAGTTTTTGCTACGGGTCTAGGCGCTTATACAGTTTATGGCGCTGGCGTTGACTGTCTGTGGCAAAATCTTCTAGCGCAAACTTCTGTCATTCAACCCATTCCCACACACTGGACTGATAGACATCGTTATGTGAGTCAGGTCTATGTGCCTTTGCCGCCATTGAATCCCACTCAGTGGGGTTATAAAAAAATGGATTTGTTGCAGTATGATCCAGTGACATTAATGGCGATGATAGGTGTGGCGGAAGCGCTGCAACAAGCAGGATTATCAGAGCGCTTATCTGCAAAGGATGGTTCTATTCATCCTCATCGTATCGGTGTTTTTATGGGGACAGGCATTGGTGGTGTGACCACAACCTTAGCCAATGCTTATCATCATTTTAAAGAGAAATCCTCGCAATCATCGTCGACTAATATACCTCTGTTATTTCCTCACGTTACGGAAGCCAATCGACTCACAGTGCCTCGACAAATGCCTAACGCAATTGCAGCAGCCATAGCCATTCGTTATGGTATTCACGGCCCAGTGAAAACCTATTGTCAAGCCTGTGCCAGCGGCACTGTTGCTTTAGGCGAAGCCTATCGCGCCCTTAGAAATGGTCAGTTAGATATGGCTATTGTGGGAGGCGCAGAAATGTTAGGTGATGATGTGGGGGCTTGTTTTCGAGCCTTTGATCGCATGGGTGCTTTAACTTCAGCAGCAAATCCCATAGATCAAAGTTGTAAACCCTTCGATCAACAGCGGGATGGTTTTTTATTTTCCGAAGGTGGGGCTGGTATTCTATTGTTAGAAACTGCCGATTGTCTTCAACAACGCCAGCAATGGGGTGATAGCGTCAAGCCGTTAGCTGAAATTGTTGCTTATGCAGAATCTTTTGATGCCTATCATTTAGTGATTCCTGATCCCTCGGGTCGTGAATTAATTCACTTAATTCAGCAAGGATTAACAGAAGCAGGGTTAACTGCGCAGGCTATTCAATATATTAATGCCCACGGTACTGGCACTGAAAAAAATGATGCAGTAGAGAGCCAAGTCATCACACAATTATTTGGTGATAAGGTCGTGGTCAATTCAACCAAAGGTTGGATGGGTCATGCGATCGGTGCATCTGGTGCCATTGAAGCGATTGTCACAATACAGTCTTTGTTAGATCAGCAAGTACATGGGAACGCACATTTACAACAACCCATAGCGCCTTTTATTTTGCCTACTCAAAATTATTCTTTGACCTGTAGGCATGCAATCAGTCAATCCTTTGCTTTTGGTGGGCATAATGCCTTGCTGATTTTTAAAGCGTCATAATTCTGGCTACTGATTATTTTAATATTCCTTTGAGTGTCAAATTATCCGCTTTTTTACCGCAATAAATGCATTAAAAAGGCGAAGTATTGCTATTAAAACATCAAAATGAATGCTGGTATGGTGGTTGCAAATCCTAAGCGTTGCCCCTCAAGTGAAGGGCTTCTACCTGCATATAGCACAGACAGAGAAATAGGCCGTAAGGATTTGCAACCATGTCAAATGATCATACTTCAGAACAGCAACATCGAATTAGATCACTGTTTTCTCGTTCTATTAGATTAGATAAAAATTCACCTACTGAAACCAGTGCTGCAACATCAACTTCAGATATGAATGGGCGCATTTTCTTTACCCAGTCTGTACGTCCAAATGCTGCAATGATTCAAGAAAAATCGAAAATAGATGAAGAAGAAATTCAAGATTTACTCAGTCAAGGTAAAAAAAATATTCAAAGTGAAGTGGCATTATTTGTTGAGCAGGCACAAAAAGAATTAGCTGAGGCAAAATATTTATTCAAAGAATCCACGCGGTTACATGCTGAATTAGGTAATGTGAATGAGTTGGTTGAACGTTTAAATCAGCAACATTACCAAATAACAAGTCAATTGCAGCGACAACTTCATGATGTTGATAGCATTCAACATGTCGCTAAAAGTGACAATTACGAATTACGTGCTCTTAAACAGGATATTGAGCAAGAAAGAGCAAGAGTTCTAGAATTAATGACGCGTGCTGAAGCAAAACATCAAAATACTGCTGAGCTGGAACAACAAATTATTCAATTAACGCAGACAGTCGATCATTCTAAAAATTTGGCCCAGCAATCGTTGCAATTAGCTAATCAAGCCATGATAGAGTGCGCTGAAGCAAAAGACCTAGTATTACAAGAAAAAATGAGTTTAGAAAAAGAAGTAGGTGATTGGATAGCTACGGCTGAAAAAAGTCAGCGCAGTTTATTTTCAATAGAAGCGGTGAATCGCCAATGTGCAGAGTTAAAGGTGCAATCAGAACAAGAAATATTAGCAGCTAAAAAATATTTACAAGCCTCATTACAAGAAAGTCAAAACTATGTAGATGAAAGTCGTCGATTGCATCGTGATATGCAATTAATGAAGCAACATGTTGAGATTTTAAAAGGTGAATTTCAAGATCAAAGAAAGCAAAATCAATCTGCATCTATTTTGGTTGAATCTACATTAGCGCAAATAGAATTAGCAAAATCTGCTGCTTTAAAGGCAGCAAAAGATGCTAGCGATTCATTAACTCTCGTTCAGTCTGTGCGTGAGAATATAGAAAAGCAAACTTCTGATATGCAAGTCATGAATGCTGAAAATCAGCACTTACAAATCGTAGCGCAAGAGGTGATGGAGAAAGTATTACAAAAAACAGATCTTCAAGAAGAACAACGATATGAAATGCAAACATTAAAATCGGCTATGGGTGAGATGGAATCCAGTATTCACACCATTTTTTCTGAATCCACTCAATTAAATCGTCGTGTTTTTAAACTCTGTGAAGATGCGGATCAAAAAAAACTGTTACTACAACATTATTTAGATAGCGCGCAAGGATTTGATCGGCGTTTAGAAGATCAATTATCGAGCATAAAACAAGATAAGCAAGCATTAGATCAATTCTTTTCTGATGCGCGTCAACATTTAAAAAATTTAGAAGAAAGTACAGAGCAAGCTTGCCAAACTAAAATACAAGTGGAGCATTCGCTGCAAAGTATGTTGAAAGATCAACAGTATTGGACAGCACTGAAATGTGAAGCAAATGAATTAATCAATCAATTTCAACAAAAATTTAAAACGCAAGAAATGCAATGGAGTCGAGTAGAAGCATTAATAGAGGGCCATCAACAAAAAGAAATCATATTAAATGAGTTATGTGAAAAAGCGCAATCATTACATAATAAGGCCGAATTTTTTCAAGTGGAAAGCCAGCAATCTTTGCAAGGTTTATTATCTGATATTCAAATATTAAGACAAGATGTACAGAAAACCCATCAAGTTATTGAATCTCATGAATTGACTAATACCAAATTATCTTATTTGGCGTCAGAACAAGAGCAATTACTGTCGGAACAACTAGAAAAATCTAAGGCATTTCAGGCTCAATTTTCTGAATTATTATTGCAGGCTAGCGAGCAACGAAATATTTCTGTAGCGTTACATCATCAAGTAAACGACGTATTACAGAGATGTGAGCAATTGAATGCTGCATCGAGTGAAGATCGTGCTGTTGATTTAGAAACTACTCGAGTTTTGAAGGCGGAAATGCAACACCTTCTTGAGCAAATGCATGCGCAAAATGAGCGTTCAAAAAATGATTCCGATGCACTTAATCAGGTTTATCACGAGTGTGTACGTTTACAGGTAGAAGTTGTTGATGGGCTACAGAAAGTCGAAGTACGTGATGTTCAACTTGAAGAAACTAAGCGGGCTTTTCTTTCAGAAATTTCTAATCATCAAAATCAGTTGAATTTAGCAAATCAAGATTTATCACAATTATTTGAAAAATTGAATCAATTGATTCATCGCTCAGATGAACAATTAAAGTCTGGTTTTGATCAGCAAGAAGACATGCGTTTATCCTTTGATATTTTAATGAGTCAAATGGAAAGCTATCGACATGAATCTGAGCAGATGCAGGAAAAAATTAATTTCATGGTGCGTTCTGCTGAAAAGTCTCAAGATACAGCCTATCAATTGACTAGGGCAGTAGAAAATCAACTGGCGGTACAACAACAGGAATTTATTGCGATATCTGAAGAAGTGAGCGAAGTCAGTGATAAGGCAAAAATTGCTTTGGTTATTGCTGAATCACATGCTTCTACCGTATTAGGCTTTCAACAGAAATTTTCTGATATGATGATTCAGTCCGAATCGCATCAGCAACATTTTAATGAATTATATGAACAGATGCATTCAGTTTTGATTCAGTGTGAATCCATTAATAAAAATATAGCTGAAGAGAAATTATTATCTCAATCGGATTATCAGGAATTTAAAGACGAAGTTGTTCAATTGTTGAATCAGGTAAATCAGCAAAATGATATGACCAATCAACTATCGTCTGAGTTGGTGCGGGCGCATCAATTTTGTTTGCAGTTGCAAGATCAAATTGCTCAAGAAAGTCGCGTTAATGAGGGACACTCTGAACGTTTGGAGTTTATTCAAAAGACATTTTTGTCGGATTTGTTAAGTCATCAATCTGTTTTGGATGCTGCCAATCAAGATTTAATGAAGTTATTTGATCAGGTAAATCATTTAGTCTTGCGCGCTGATCAACAATTGCAGTCAAGCTCTGAGCAAAAATTAGAGCTGAAAAATGATTTCAAACAATTAGAAGAAAAAATTCAACAGCAATATTATGAATCTGAAGCGCTTAAAATAAACATTTATGAAATGTTTGATCATGTTCAGAAAATTCATTTGGATACCCGTGATCTTCATGAAAAAACAGTTGCTCAGCAAGAATGCTTGCATCAAATAAAAGATGAAGTGAATGATATTAAAGATCATGCAAAATTAGTTTTGACTGTTTCTGAGTCTAATAATCAAAAAATTATAGAGTTTCAAAATAGATTTTCTGATTTAACGGTACAAGCAGAAGAACAAAGAAAACAAGCAAATCTGTTGCATGATATGGTTCATGGCATGGTGATGGAGAATACTGCGTTAAAAAATCAAGTGGTTGATCGTTTTGGTGAAGAACGTCAAGCAAATGAAGTCTTGAAATCAGAGATGCAAAATTTGTTAGAGCGTGTTGCTGGACAAAATGCCGTGACTCAATCAATTGCTGATGAAATGGCTAGGATTTATCATGAATGTCAAAGCCTACAACAGGCGACACTCGCAGAATCTGAGCGGGGTGAAATGCATTCTCAGCAGATCGATGCCATGCAGCAAAACTTTTTGGATGAAATGAGTCAATATAAAACTCAACTTGAAGTCACGCGCCAAGATTTGGCAGAATTATTTTATAAAGTGAATGAATTAATGAGTTGTGCCAGCGAACAACTCAATCAAGGTCAGCAGCAAAAAGAAGCAATGAATTTTCTGTTCGAAGAAAAATTTTCAGTGTTATTGAATCAGGCTCAATTACAAGAATCTCAATGCAATGCTTTGCATGGCCGCGCTGATGAACTGTTTTCAAAATGTGAATCTTTAAATATCAGTGTGAAAGATTATGTGGATACGGGGCGATCTGAGCATCAAGCCTTTAGAGTAGAATTAGCTGATTTATTAAATAAAATTGGTGAACAAAATTCATCTACCCAAGCACTTTCTCATGATATTCATCATGTTTATCAAGAATGTTTGGCAATGCAGGAAAATTATGCATTGTCTGGGCAGCGTGATGAGCAGCGTGCTGTTCAGTTAGAGTCCATGAGGTCTTATTTTCTAGAGGCATTAAACCAGCAAAAAACGGAGGTCAATGCCTCTCAAAAAGAATTGTTGAATCTGTTTGAAAAAGTCAATCAGTTGGTCCAGTGTTCTGATGAACAAATACAAGTGGGTATTCAGCAACAGTTAGAAATGAAAGAAACTTTTCATGAGTTATTAGATCAAGTCAATACCTATTATGGGAAGGCAGAGCATACGCAGCAACAAGTAGAGGCTATGTTAGCTGCAGTAGAGTTAACCCATGCTAAAGCACATGATTTAACGGAAAAAACAGAAGCACAATCCATTCAGTTAAATCAATTAACACAAGATAATGCACATTTTGCAGCATTAATAGAAAAAACTTACAGCAATTATCAACAATTGCAAACCAAATGTTCTGAAGATTCTGAATCTCAAGCACAATCTGCTGAGCAGATGAAAAATATGCAGAAGAATATTGCTGATTTATTGAAGGAATCAAAAGATTTATTGATGCTTTCGGATACGCAAAAAAATCAATTTGAAACATTGGTTAAAGCCAATGAATTATCACAAATTCAAACTCAAGAAGCATTGATTGGAAGTCAGACTTTATATCAGAAAAGTCAAAATCTCCATGCAGAATACACCAAAAAATTATCTCAATTGCGTGATATTGCTCATCATCTTAAGAATCAACAAGAGCAATATAAACTCATTGTTGAACGTCAAAATGCTCAGTGCCAATCTGTTGAGACGAATGTGGAATCGTTTAAGCAGTCCTGCTCTGTTCAACAGGCTGAGTTTATTCATTCAGTGGATAATAAGTTAATTGAATTAAATGCATTGTCAGAAATGAATAGAAAAACTCAGCGTGTTGTTTTGGAAGGTTTAAAATCTATTAGGGATTTAGATGAAAAAATAAATCTAAATCTATTGGAACATCAAAAACAACAAGAAAAAATTTCTGAAATCAATGCTTCTTTATTTGATCAACAACAAAATATTCATCAAGGGATTAAAGAAGGGAGTGAATTGCGTCATTTGGCTGGCTTGGTATTAACCGAATGTCGTGGTTTGGTAGATCAAGGTGCGCATCAAAAAACTGAAGTGGATGCTTTGTTGCAGCAACATCAGCAGAAGATGGAGGTGTATCGTAATGCGTTAGATACTTTGCATTTTGCTTCTGAGCAAGCTTTGATTTCTGCAACAGAAATGCACAAAAAAACCGATGATTCCATGGTTTGGATGCAATCTTGCCGAGAAGAAATGCAGGTTATTTGTACCCGTGCAGAGGAAGTAACTTCTGCTTCTACTGCGACGCATGAAGCTTGTCAGACGTTGCAAAAACAAGTTGAAAATACCCATGCTCTGATGTTGGAGCAACAGGCTACCGTGGAGGTATTATCTTTCTCGATGAATAATAGTGTACAGCAGGTACATTCTATTCAGGAGGAATTGGTAGAGCTAAAATCAGATAATCAAAAATTATTATGTTCTGCTAAGGAAATTCTTAAAACAGTTTCCGCGCAACAAGAAGTCATGGATAGAAAGTCAGTATCAGATGAAGTCCAGCGTAAAGAATTACAGAAAATAATCGATTTGTATGAATCGATGAAAACAAGTTCTGAGGCAATGTTTGCTCAGCAGCAAGCGGATCAATTAGTATTTAATCAACAACAACAAACATCACAGACGATTTTGGCAGAGGCAAAAAACCTTACAGCGATTAATCAGCATACTCAGCAGGTTGTGTTGGAAAACATCGATCAGGTGCAATTGTTTCAAGCTAATATTCACGATCAACAGGCTCTGTTGACCCAACAGCAGCGTAGTATTACGGCCCTACAGGAAACTTTAACGGCGAAACATCTTGAGTTGGAACATATTATTGCGAATAGTGTTTCCACTCAGCAAGTCACCGCCAGTCAGATGCAAAAAACTCGTGATTTGTTAAATGAGTCTCATGAATTATGGAAAAAATTGCAGACAGTGGAGCAGCAATTTTTACATTATTCCGGTGCAACACAAGAGCATGTGCAGCAAGCGATTGAAGTCAGAAGTAGTTGTCAATCTATGTATCATGATATGGATCAGCAAGTACAAAAAGTATCTGCATGGATTCAGAAAATTGAACAAAAATATCAGCAAACAGAATCTTTGTTAAATAGTGCGCAGGCCTATAGCGATTCTGCAGAACAAAATTCAAAAAAATGGGAGCAGGCGAAAGAATTGCTGAATGCTATGGCGGTGCACGTCAATGAGTGTTTGTCGAAAACACAACAGGCTGAGCAGCAAGTTCAACAACAGTTGCAGCAGGCGCAACAGGTGCAAGATGGATCTGCACAATTTCAGCAGGAGCAGGTGTATTGGAATGGTCAGGCCAATCGACAATTTTCTGAATTAAGAGAATATGCCACTTTGGTACGGCAGGAGTTGGAAAGTAATCAATCGATGCATCAACAGGTGGAAACTTGGATGCAACAGTTTGAGAGCAAATTGCAACAAGTGGGTGTAACAGCGATGGAATCGCAACAATTTATGCAAGCATTAGCTCAACGTGAACAAGCTTGGGTAAAGCGCTTAGATCAAAGTGAGTTACAGCATCGTGAGTTGGTTTTGCAGGTGACTGAATTACACCGTCAGTTGGTTCAAGTAAAGGATACTCATCAAGATGCGTCGGCGCCCTTAGTTAAACAACTGCAAGATGCGATGCAGGCGATGAATCGAGAGTATCAAAATATTTTTACAGCATTAACCCATGAGGTGGCTGAGCTGAAGAAACAGTCACTATCGCCGATGACACCAGCAAGAGAGCCAGTTGTACTGAAGCCGTTAATGGAATCGAATAAAGTGCATGATCGTATTAAACAGCTAGAGCAGCATATGCAATTATTGAATCAACATACGGGTGAAAATAGTGCTGCACAGTTAGGTGAGCTGACTCGAATGGTGGGAGGTGATGGTCAGCGTCCGTTTAAAAGTTTACTGCTGAGTTTAGGTTTTATTCTTGCCTTAATTCCAGCCGGTCATTCGTTGAAAGAATCAAGCACCCATGATGCGCCTAAGGTGACTCAAGTGGCGATTTCTAGCGTGATTCGATAAGAAAAAATTAAGGTAGCGCTTCAAAAATGTTGGTGAAGTGTTTTGAGCTTCTACACTTGGGATAAGGTCAACATACAAATGACACGCAGCTTGTAGAAATTTAAAACAACAGCTTTGATTGACACCGCTTCTGCTCTCCGGATAATGTGCCTTCCCATTTTTTCTCATTAAAAGGGTATGCGCGTGAAACCGGTCAAATTAGGTATTGCTGGCTTAGGCACTGTGGGTAGCGGTGTGGTCAATATTTTGCAAAAAAACTGTGCGGATATTGAGCGCCGATTAGGTCGACCCGTACAGATTCAGCAAATTGCTGCCCGTCGTGCTAATCCACTGTGTGACACATCGGCTTATGCGATAACACAGGATGTTTTAGCTGTAGCGCGTAATCCTGAATTAGATTTGGTACTGGAGCTGATAGGCGGCGTGACGACAGCGAAAGAATTTATTCTCACCGCCATTGCCCATGGCAAGCATGTGGTCACCGCAAATAAAGCGCTACTGGCAGAGCAGGGTGAAGAATTATTTAAAGCGGCTCATCAAGCAGGTGTTATTTTGGCCTTCGAAGCTGCTGTGGCTGGCGGTATTCCCATCATTAAAGCCTTACGTGAAGGTTTAGCAGCGAATCGTATTCAGGCTTTAGCTGGCATTATTAATGGTACTGGTAATTTTATCCTCACCGAAATGGAGCAGGGCCAACGGTCTTTTGCAGAAGCATTAAAACAAGCTCAGCAGTTGGGTTACGCCGAAGCGGATCCTACTTTCGATGTGGAAGGCATCGATGCTGCACATAAATTAACTTTATTAGCCGCCATTGCTTTCGGTATGCCGATTCAATTTAAGCGCGTATTTACCGAAGGGATTAGCAAAATTACCTCGGTGGATATTCGTAATGCAGCGGAGTTGGGCTATCGAATTAAACATTTGGGTATTATTCGTCGTTCCGCGAAAGGGATTGAGATGCGAGTGCATCCTACCTTAATTGCCAAAGAAGAGATGCTTGCGCAAGTCAACGGTGTCATGAATGCGGTGATGGTGCAAGGCGATGCGGTGGGATCTTCACTGTATTATGGTGCCGGCGCGGGTAGTTTACCGACGGCTTCTTCAGTGGTGGCCGATATTATCGATATTGTTCGTATTTTAGAAAATCCTCAGCAACATGTACCGCCCTTAGCTTTTAGCGAAACGGAAGAGCAAGCCTTGGTTACTATGGATGAGGTGGAGACCGCTTATTATTTGCGTATTGAAGTGCACGAAAAAACCGGCGTCTTAGCGCATATTACTAAAATTCTCAGTGAGCATAGCATCAGCATTGAAGCGATTCGTCAACAAGCTGTGCACCGACAAAGCGGTTTAGTGCCTATTATTATTTTGACGCAAAAAGTTTTAGAGTATGAAATGAATGCAGCGATTGCAAAAATTCAAGCTTTACCTGAAACCGGTGCGCCGGTAGCGCGGATTCGGTTGGAGAGTTTTTAGCTTCCCCCTTTGAAAAAGGGGGATTGAGGGGGATTTTTTCTCGGCATATCGTGAATAATTAAAATCCCCCCTAACCCCCCTTTGTTAAAGGGGGGGGGAATTATTTTTTTATTAGAGAGATAGTTATATGTCTACCCATTATTCCGGCCTCATCGAACACTACCGAAATTATTTACCCGTTGCCGATAAAACGCCCATCATCAGTTTGGGTGAAGGTAATACACCGCTGATTCAATTAAAAAATATTCCCCGTCAATTAAAAAAATCCGTTGATATTTATGTGAAATATGAAGGTCTCAATCCTACCGGTTCTTTTAAAGATCGCGGCATGACTATGGCGGTGACAAAAGCGGTAGAAGCGGGCAGTAAAGCAATTATTTGTGCGTCTACCGGCAATACTTCTGCAGCGGCGGCAGCTTATGCGGCACGCGCCGGCATCAAAGCTTTTGTCTTAATTCCTGAGGGTAAAATTGCATTAGGAAAATTAGCGCAAACCATGATGTACGGCGCAATTATTTTGCAAATTAAAGGTAATTTTGATCAGGGTATGGAATTGGTTAAACAGATTGCGCAAGAAGCCCCAGTGACTTTGGTAAATTCGGTTAATCCTTTTCGCATTCAAGGTCAAAAAACCGCAAGCTTTGAAATTATCGACGCGCTGGGTCGAGCACCAGATTATCATTGTTTGCCGGTGGGCAATGCGGGCAATATTACTGCCTATTGGTTAGGTTATAACGAATATTTTAATCATGGAAAAGCGTCCGCTAAACCGAAGATGTTAGGTTATCAAGCCTCTGGTGCCGCGCCTTTCTTGCGGGGGCATCCCGTCGACAATCCAGAAACCATTGCAACGGCGATTCGTATTGGTCATCCACAATCTTGGATTCAGGCGATTGCTGCACAACAAGAATCTGAGGGCTGGTTTAAGGAATTTTCTGATGCAGAAATTCTGGCTGCACAAAAATTATTGGCTGAACAAGAAGGCATTTTTTGTGAGCCAGCTTCTGCCATTTCTGTGGCAGGTGCTTTGCAAGATATTCAGTTGGGAAAAATTTCTGAAGGTAGCACTGTTGTCTGTACTCTGACCGGTCATGGGTTGAAGGATCCTGACACCGCCATTAAACAATCTAATCCAGATAATATGATGACAATTGATGCGGCGTTAAATCCAGTCAAAAACGCTATTTTAAGCGTTTTATGATGGAGCGTGTCGATAAAAAATTGACAGGTCGTGGGTGAAAATCTACTCTAGGCACATAGTCCACATATACCGTTGGAGAGATTATGGCTCAATTACACTTTTATGTGCCAGATGAGGTAGAGGTGCAGCTGCGTCGTAAAGCACAGCAAGCCCATCTTTCACTGTCGCGTTATTTAGCTGATCTGGTGAAGCGTGAAACAGCTCCAAAAAATCAGTGGCCAGAGGGCTATTTTGATCAAGTGTTTGGTCAATGGCAAGGTGAGGCACTTGTGCGTCCACCTCAGGGAGATATGGAGAATCGTCTGGAGTTTAAATAATGATTTTGCTCGATACTAATGTTTGTATTCGATTATTAAATCAACGAGACAAAATGATTTTGCAGCAATTTCAATCTCGATCTCCTACAGAGATTGCTATATGCAGTATTGTGAAAGCTGAATTGTTATTTGGTGCTCGTCATAGTCAGCAAGTAGACCTGAATCTTCAACGATTAAAATTTTTCTTTGCGCCTTTAGTGAGTTTGCCATTCGATGATCGTTGTGCGGAGCATTATGGTTTAATTCGGGCAGATCTTGCTATGGCAGGTCAATTGATAGGTCCCAATGATTTAATGATTGCTGCGATTGCACGGGCTCACGATATAACTTTAGTCACACATAATACGCATGAGTTCAGCCGTGTAATCGGGTTACGGCTGGAAGATTGGGAGCATTCATAACTTCATGCATACACCGCTTCGCATTCAGCGCCGCACAGCTGATTTATCCTTAGGTCAATTTGAAACCCTTCATCCCTTAATTCAAAAAATATTAATCAGTCGTGGTGCGGTTTTGCAGCAGCATTTACAGTGCGATCTAAAATATCTGATTTCACCGCAGCAATTAAAAGGTTTAACCCAAGCCATGGATTTGTTAGTTGTTGCATTGACCCAACAACAACGGATTTTAATTATCGGTGATTTTGATGCCGATGGTGCAACCAGCACCAGTGTGGCGGTGTTAGCTTTGCGTGCAATGGGTGCTCAGCACGTAGATTATTTAGTGCCGAATCGCTTTGAATATGGTTACGGTTTAACGCCAGAAATTGTTGCAGTGGCTGCTCAGAGAAAACCAGAATTAATGATTACAGTGGATAATGGTATTTCCAGTGTGGAAGGTGTGCAAGCAGCAAAAGCGCTAGGAATTCGGGTGTTGATTACCGATCATCATTTGGCGGGCGCACAATTACCTGAGGCCGATGCAATCGTTAATCCGAATCAGCCGGGCTGTAATTTTCTCAGTAAAAATTTAGCCGGTGTTGGGGTGATTTTTTATGTGATGTCAGCCTTGCGTAGTCGTTTACGTGAAATACATTGGTTTGAATCTAATCATCTTGCTGAACCGAATATGGCGCAATTCCTTGATTTAGTTGCTTTGGGTACGGTAGCTGATGTGGTGCCGTTGGATCATAATAATCGTGTGTTGGTGCAGCAAGGTTTACAGCGGATTCGTGTAGGTCAATGCCGCGTCGGTATCATTGCGTTGTTAGAAATTGCCAACCGACCATTAGAACGATTGGTTGCTGGTGATTTAGGTTTTGCTGTAGGGCCACGTTTAAATGCTGCGGGCCGTTTAGAAGATATGTCTATTGGCATTGAATGTTTGTTATGTGATGATCCGCAAAAAGCACGTCAATTGGCAGCACAATTGGATCGTTTAAATCAAGAACGTAAAACCATTGAATTCAGTATGCAGCAAGAAGCACTGCATTATTTAGATCATTTAAAAATGAATCCAAAGGATTTACCTTATGGTTTATGTTTATTTGACCGTCGTTGGCATCAAGGTGTTATTGGTATTTTAGCTTCCCGTATTAAGGACAAATTTCATCGCCCAATCATTGCCTTTGCTGAGGATAAAAATCAGCAATTGAAAGGTTCAGCGCGTTCTATTCCAGGTTTGCATATTCGTGATGTGTTAGATGAAATTGCGGCGAAAAATCCAGGATTAATCCTTAAATTTGGTGGTCACGCGATGGCAGCCGGATTAAGTTTGTTTCAAGAGAAGTTTCATGATTTTTCGACTGCATTTAATCAAGTCGTGCGTCAGTATTTAAGTGAAGATCAATTACAAGCCATTTGGTTAACCGATGGTTGTTTAACGGAAGCAGAGCTGAATTTATCGTTAGCTGAAACGTTAGTGAATTTATTACCTTGGGGTCAGAATTTTCCTGAGCCATTATTCGAAGGGTGTTTTGAATTATTAGAACAAAAAATTGTAGGCCAGCGGCATTTGAAAATGGTGTTGTCGTTGCCTGAAAGCAATCGTGTGTTAGATGGCATTGCTTTTAATATTGATACTAAAATTTGGCCTAATGCAGCAGATAACGTCCGTTTAATTTATAAGTTAGGTGTGAATGAATATCGTGGTGTGAAGTCATTGCAGTTGATCGTAGAAGCGATGGAGGTAGTATTATAATTTCGGCATTTATTCGGTTAGCCGATAATCACGATTGAACCTTGGGGTAGACTGTAAGTAGTCCGCCCCAGACGGCTGGTATTTTGGATTATTTTTTTTCAGTTATGTTTTTACAAGCAATCGTAACTGTTTTGGGGTACCAAATTGGCCCAACCACATTGACCAAACCGCTTGCAATATTATTCATCACTGATAGTTGTGTTTGCACTGAATTCCAGGTTTTTCCTTCACACGACTTTTCAAGATTTACAGGTTTGCTTCCTTCGTATATGCCGCCGGCAAAATTGTGATGCCATTGCTCAATACTCATTGTTTTGTCAGTTGGATTCTGAGGACCGTTATCAAAGTGAATGGTTGTACATCCAGAGATTGAAAGCATGCTTAATAGTAAAAAGCTTTTTTTCATCGTCATATTCCTTAAGTGAAAAGGGTTGTTATTCACACCAGATTTTTACTGAGTGTGGTGCATAAATGCCTAAAGTAATGACTGTTTCAAGGCCATCCGTAAAAGTTTGCTGTGATTGCATTTGTTTTACGATTTTATTTTTACATACTTCTTGCACATCTATTCTATGCTCGCCCTTTAACCCCCAAAAGAAAAAATCCTCAGATTTTTCAAATGAAGGTGATGTAACTAATTTATTATTACTGGTTGTAGGATGGATGGTCACGGTTGAGCAGCCACTTATGCTGAGTAGTGCTGCTAATCCAACAGCTATAGTTTTATTTCGCATTCTTCTCTCCCTTAAATAAAAAAATTTATAGTTGGATATCTACGCTGTACTGGATACAGCCGAAGTAGGGTAGTTTATTTTTATGCACCCTTCAATGAAATAAATGGTTATTCAATTTTGAATTCATGTCAAAAGGTATCAATAAATGATCAGTTAGTTCCACGATATTGATTGATGATGAAACTTAATTTATGTAGCTCTATCGGTTTAATTAATACCTCATGAATATTCATCTGCTGCAGTTCTGCTTTAGATAATTGCGCTTCAATACGTGTAGCTAACAGTATGATAGGAATGGGTGGTTTTTGCATTTCTAATTCACGCTGTCTAATGAGTTGTGCTGTTTGAATGCCATTCATAATGGGCATGTCACTGTCTAATAAAATAAGGTCATAGGTTTGTGAACCTAGCGCTGTAAATGCTTTTTCTCCCGTATCAACGATATGCGCAATAGTGTCTAAATGTGAGAGCATCCCTGCTATTACTTTTGCGGTGAGAGGATGATGTTCTGCAACTAATATATGGGGTGATTTTTTGATGGGCACTTCTGCTATGGCGAGATTTTGGTGAGGGATTGTTTGCAGTAATCCAAGTGCTTCAGCAAGGGCTAATTTTAATCGTTTTCCCGAAAGTGGTTTTGCTAAAATACCTTGGATGCCCGCATCTTTTGTTTCTTGTAGATTTGCCAATAGTCCGGTACCAGTGAGCACAAAAATAAACATGGTATGGGTGAGTAATCCATCCTGTTTAATTTTTCGCGCTAACTCTAAACCAGAAAGTCCTGGCATATCTTGATCTAACAGCACTACATCAAAGGGTTCATTTAAATTAGCTTGTGTGCGTAGTATCGCTAAGGCTTGGGTGCCGTTGATTGCGGTGGTGGGTTTCATGCCCCAGTGCGCCACTTGTTGTTCAAATACGCTACGGCAGGATGCATTATCATCAGCAATCAGAATTTTTAAACCTTCTAGTCCGCGTAAAAGTGGCGTGGGTGTTTCTTCAATGGAATCTTGTTTAGGAAGTGGAATAGTAAACCAAAATCGACTGCCTTTACCGGCTCGAGTTTGTGCGTGAATTTCACCTTGCATCATGCGAATGAGATGTTTAGTGACGGTGAGGCTTAATCCGGTATAACCATATCGGGCATGTAGACGCAATGGTTCTGAATTAAAATCAGCGAGTAGTCGTTCTGCGTAATGCTTGGGAATGCCTGTACTGGTATCGGTAATAATAAATCGAATATGGTTAGGTTCTGAAATTCTATCTACAGCGAGCATGACTTCACCGCGATTGGTAAAGCGTACGGCATGATCCATTAAGCTGGTTAAAATTTGTTTTAATCGAAGGGCATCCCCTAAGACATAGCTTGGTACTTCGTCGCTGATGTGGCTGATTAATTCTAATTTTTTTTCTCTGGCCTGCGCTTGAAAAGATTCTAAAGATTCCGCGATGAGTTCGCTTAAATCAAAGGGTTTAAATTCTAATTCCATGGTGCCCGATTCTATTTTAGCAAAATCTAAAATGTCATCGAGAATTTTTAATAAATGTTGGCCAGAGGCTTGAATAGTTTTAACAAAGTCTTTTTGTTGAAATGAAAGTGAGGAGTTGGTTAGGATTTCTGCCATGCCTAAAATGCCACTCATAGGCGCACGGATTTCGTGATTCATTTGAGTGGCAAAATCAGTTTTGGCGCGCGTTTCAACTTCAGCAATAATACGTTGTTGCTGAAGGTGATCATGATATTGTTTGCGATGAAGGGTAATTTGGTGAAGACCAAAGGCAAGTAATATCGCTTCTAATAAAGTAATGCCAAGATAGAGATGACTGATGGAAAGGGTCAGCGGCAATTGACCTGTCAGCGCTAGCAAAGTGAGTACTGCTAAAATGAGATAACCTGTTTTTGCAATGAGGTAATAATAAATACCGGGCGTGCTTTTAGCAGGTGCAGTCATACCGGCTATTGACCAAGTGAGCGTACTGGTCAATAACAAGAGTGTAATGGTTTTTAAGATGGCACTGGGCGTCATCCAAGTTATTGCAACAGTCAGACTTAGAAGACAGAAAATCAAACAGTTAAACCAGAAGTTTAAGCGTGGGTGGCGTGCTGGGATATTTAAGAAGCTGCGGACCAGTAATAGATTGGTTAGCAAACTAAAATAGCTGAATAAGGATTCTATTGAGTGTAAAGCGAGGGTGGATGTGGATAGAAAAAATTTTAGAAATCCGTAATGAACAATAAAAAACCCCAGAGCACAGCTAGTAAACAATACGTAGTATAAAAAAATCAGGGTGTGTTCAATAATAAATAAATAGAGATGGTACAGTGTGAGCGCAAGCAATAATCCAAAACATAACCCCATCAACAAATAGGTAAGATTGGTGTGATAAATAAAACGATCCAGTGAGGTCAGGGTTAAAGTCTGAGTAATGTAGTGATCAGAGTGTAATTTTAAATAAAAAGTTTTTGTTTGTTGCGGCGCTAAAGTGAGTTCAAAACTGTCTGTGAGCAAGGCTAATTGAGGTTGTCCAACATGATTGGATTTTGTCTTATCTAAAGCAGTAATAGGAATGGCATCTTGTTGGTTAATTTCATAGAGCGCTACCTCCTTAAGATTGGCCTGATCGAGCGTGAGAAATAAACGTTGGGTGGTGGGTTGTGAATTGCTCAGTGAAAAACGCAACCAAAAATTAGATTGAGTAAAGCCTAATAAAAATCGATCGCGACGAGAGGGGGTGAACTGGTAGGTGTAAGTTGGAGATATCACATCCTGGATGGACAGGGTGCGTTGAGCATCTTCTAAATATTCTGTATGACTGCCTAAGCTTTGTTGTATTGCATTGCCATTGATAATCCAAGGTGCAATAGCCCAACTAAAACTACTACAGCTGAGCGATAACAAGCATAAAATGACTGCTTGATGAATCCATTTGAGACAATGAGAGGGGGTCATGGCATGAATGAGCTCAGTGTTAGGAATGGAGTTTAAGCATTCTAACACTCATTGATCTGAGTCTCGCAAGGCACATTACTGAGGTGCTTGTAAATTAACGGCTTTGAAGCCGGCTTCATTTAATAAGTAACTGCCAATGATTGCTCTATGACCGCCATCTGGACACAGGACATAATAACCTTGTGGATCCAATGTGGCTAAGCGGGCGCGTAGTTCTGCTAAAGGAATCACTAAACGATCGACTTGTTCTTCCGGCGGAATTTCTACTGGAAGTCGCACATCTACCAGTGTCACTGCTTGCGATTGATGACGTAAGCTTTCTAAATCTTGATAGCTGATATACTGAACTACCGGTTCTTCGAGTAATTTTTTAAAATCTTCTTTGCCTAATTCCATGAGTGTGCCGGGTTGCGTCATCACTACGCTGGCATTTCTCACGGTGCTACCAATCAGCGCCTCTTCACCGAAATATTGTCCTGGTGAGAGTTGTGCGAGCACTTGAACTTTTTGATGCTCATCTGCTCGTCGCACTTCCGCTGCGCCGCGTTTCAATACAAAAAAACTTGCTCCTGTATCACCTTGTTGAATAATCGTTTGTCCAGCATGAGCAGGGATTTCTTTGAATTTGATAAACAGTTGCTGCAAATTGGTGGGCGGAATTTTTTGAAATAAAGTGGATCCGAGTAATCCTGACATCCAATCTTGTTGAGTTTCTTCGGTTTCTTGACCTAGCTCTTTGACTAAATAATTACCTGCTTGATCCCAGGTGAGGACGAGATCCAAAAATTCTTTATTAATGGCTAAAAATTGAGATGGGCTGGCAGCGACTGCCGAGACCGGTGAAGGGTTGCTATTTACCAAAGGTTGCCTTGCTTCTAGGCTAGTAGCATTAATATGGGTGGCTTGATATTTGGCATTTAATAAATCTACCGCACCACTGACCAGATAATGATAGGTATCTAAGGTTTGATTTCTTTTGAACAGCATTTTTCCTGTGGCTGCTGTTTCTAAATAGGCATGTGAACAGATTTCTTTAAGGTGATTATCCGATAGCGTATCTAAGGGTTGAAAGCGTTTCAGTAAGGATTTATCCAGCGTGATTGTAGAAGGTTTCATGGCGTGACCTAATTGCATATTTATGGCTCTTCATTGAAAATGGCGGCCTCTTTAGTATGGCAGCCTTTAGATAATTTGCCGGGCTAAATTTGTTGATCTGTGGGTCCAATTTATTCTATGCGGTGAGGTATGCATCTCTATGGCAGCGAAAGAAATCATCAGCCCTATCAAGGGTGCAGTCGCACACTCGCAGGCAGAAGTAGCAGAGGCTGCTCAGTCTTCATCGCCCCTAGCTGATATTGAAGTGGTTAAAATAAAATTAGTTGCGAGAGCAACGCAACTAAAACGAGACATGCGAGGTGCTTTTACACCCGCCAGTTGGTTGGGGAAAATCGCTTCAGTGTTTTATCCTGTTGTAAAACTTTTTGCCCACAGCATGAAGCCTGATTCAACACAGCCTAATCTTTATATGCGTAGTGTCCGCGCAATCATGAATGTTTGCGCACCTTACACTGTGCCCAAACCCAGTGGGGTAATTTCTCAGCCCTTCGAGTATAAACCGCTAGCGGGCGGTGCAATTCCATACGTGTTGCCAGAAGAGCAGGACCTCACAATTCTGCCGCCGGTGAAGGGAGAATGGGTTTATCCTAAGTATTATAATCACGAGAGAGCAAACAAAGATCGCAAAATTGTGCTGTATTTCCCCGGTGGCGGTTATCATATTGGCGGCCCTAAAACCCACGGTGCAGTCACGGGGGGTGTTGCCGAAGGTGCCCACTGTCCAGTCTGTGTAGTGGATTATCGTAAATTACCGGAGCATCCCTATCCTGCAACCATTAATGACGCAATTACGGTATATAAAAATCTGTTGGCAGAGGGTTTCCTGCCGGAAAATATTATCGTGTCAGGTGATTCTGCCGGTGGGCATTTGGCGCTGACTCTGGCGGATTGGATTCAACAGAAGAGTGCATTAGCCTGCAATTCAGTGGTACTTATTTCGCCAGCAGTGGATTTTGATTTTAGTGATGCCAAATATGCTACTGCACCATCCGATCCCATGTTGCCGAAACCTGAAGTGATGGAGAAAGTGGGTAAGAACTTAAGCCGTCATGTTTCGTCCAGTTCAGTATTGCCTCATTTGAAAAGGGAATCCTCGGTAAACGATCGAATTCAAGCAGCCCTTGAGCACCCTGCGATTTCGCCCATTTATATTCCCTTTCAACAAAGAAAATATTTTCCACCGGTCTTTGTTTCTGATTGCAAGAATGAAATCTTGGGAGTGGGTACGGAAATATTATTAAAGAAACTAGAAGCAGCCAGCATTCCTAACGGTCATCATCAAGCCGAAGGCTTTCATGCAATGGACGTATTTGCGGGTTGGTTGCCAGAGGCACGGGAGAAGCTGAATCATTCCGTGCGCGTCATTGCAACAATGTTGGACACAGACAAAGATCAACAGGCGGATTACGAGAGATGGGTTCAGCTAGAAGCAGAAGAGGAGGCTGCGGGTGAGTTAGAGCTCTATCATTTACCGATATTTTAGACAAACAGTCAGCGCAATAGTTTTTTGCTATTGCGCTGTTCATCAGGGTTATAACCAATAGACCACAAAGAATAAAAAGATCCACACTACATCGACAAAATGCCAATACCACGCCGCTGCTTCAAAGGCAAAATGTTCATCGGGTTGAAAGTGACCTTTCATCGAACGAATTAACATGACCGTGAGCATGATTGCACCGATGGTGACATGCAAACCATGAAAACCCGTCAGCATGAAGAAAGTGGTACCGTACATGCCCGCATGCAGCGTTAAACCCATCTCGGTGTAAGCATGGTGATACTCATAGGCTTGTACACCTAAGAAGGTAAAACCTAACACAACCGTAATGAATAAATTCATAATCAGTTTAGGGCGATTGTTAGCTTTTAATGCGTGATGAGCAACGGTGAGAAATAGGCCTGAAGTAATTAATAAAATAGTATTGAGTAAGGGTAAAGGAAACGGACTCATGGCTTCAACAGTGCGGCCATCGGGTGTTGCCGTCAGTGGCCACATAGCTTGGAAGTCCGGCCATAACAACTCATGTGTCATGACGCCTTTCCCTTCACCGGCTAACCAAGGCACGGATAACCAACGGGCATAAAATAAAGTGCCAAAAAATGCGGCGAAAAACATCACTTCAGAGAAAATAAACCACATCATGCCCATGCGATAAGAAATATCCATTTGGCGACTGTTCATGCCAGCCATGCTTTCTTTTATGGTTTGGCCAAACCAAAAAAACATCACGGCTAAAATACCCAACAAACCCGCAAGAAAAACCAACCAACCGTGTGTGCCGGTATTGCCGGATACGGCGGCATCGGATTGTTGGATGAAATTCGTCGCGCCAATGGCTAACGTAAACAGTGATATGGACGCCACTGCTGGCCAAATACTCTGAGCCGGGACATAGTAGTGAGTGGTTTTTGTGGACATATCGAGTAGTCTCCCGTGTGGAAGGTTAAGGATGAATCGGGGAATTCACTTTGTATAACATGTAGGACACAGTGAACTCTTTAATTTCTTTCGGTGTATTTTTTTCGATATAAAAACGCAGCCCCATTTCTTTTTCTTCACCCGGTGCTAAGGGCTGTTCTTGAAAACAAAAACACTCAATTTTCTTTAAATAGTGGGTCATGATTTCTGGGCTAATGGAGGGTACTGCACGACCGACCATCGGTTGGTCACTGGGATTTTTAACGTAAAAATGCGTTTGGTAGATTTGACCTGGTACAATGTTCATTTCAAAAACATCAGGCTTAAAAATCCAAGGCATATCACTGCCAGTGTTGGTAAGAAATTGCACGGTTACCTTTGCTGCTTGCGATTCTTTTGTTGTCAGTGGTTTGGGTATAGCAACCCCTTTGGTTTGTTGCAGCTTGCCATTGAGCCCTGTAATTTTGCAAAAAGTATCGTACATGGGCGGCATAATAAATAAAGCAAAAGCAAACATGCCCACCACAATAACCACTAACCTCAGCACCATACGGTGGGTTTTTTGAGTGGTTGAGGAGGGCGTATTTGCGTTCATAATGAATTTATGGAGCCGTTATTTAATCAGCGGCGGTGTTTCAAAGGTGTGATAAGGCGTGGGTGAGGGGAGTGTCCACTCGAGTCCTTCCGCACCTTCCCACACTTGATTAGACGCTTTGATACCTTGACGTTGTTGGCAAGCTTTCCACAGCATCCAAACAAATAATAATTGGCTTAAACCAAAACCAAAACCGCCAATGCTAATCCAGAAATTAAAATCTGCAAATTGAGTAGAGTAGTCAGGAATACGACGGGGCATGCCAGCTAAACCGACAAAGTGCATAGGGAAAAACAGTAAATTAACCGTTACTAAAGAACACCAGAAATGGGCCTTGGCAATGGCTTCGTTAAACATCACGCCAGTCCATTTAGGAATCCAATAATAAACGCCAGCGAAAATACCAAAAATAGCGCCGGTCACTAACACATAATGGAAGTGGGCAACCACAAAATAGGTATCCTGATATTGTTGATCGGCTGGTGCGATCGCTAACATCAAACCTGATAGGCCGCCAATGGTGAACAGTACAACGAAAGCTAAGGAAAACAACATAGGCACTTCGAAGGTGATGGAGCCGCGCCACAGTGTTGCAACCCAGTTAAATACTTTGACGCCCGTTGGCACCGCAATCAACATGGTCATATACATGAAGAATAAACTGCCGGCTAAAGGCAGGCCGGTAGTGAACATATGATGCGCCCAAACCACAAAGGACAGGAATGCAATGGATGCGGTTGCATAAACCATCGAGGCGTAACCAAACAGCGGTTTGCGAGCAAAGGTAGGAATGATTGCGGAGACAATACCGAAGGAAGGTAAAATCATAATATATACTTCGGGATGACCAAAGAACCAGAATACATGTTGGAATAATACGGGGTCACCGCCGCCTGCTGCGTCAAAGAAGCTGGTACCGAAATGACGATCCATCAACATCATGGTCACAGTTCCCGCTAATACTGGCATCCCGGCAATTAATAAATAGGGCGTAATTAACCAAGTCCAAACAAATAAAGGCAATTTCATCATGGTCATGCCGGGCGCGCGTAAATTAAAAATCGTCACGATGATATTAATTGCACCCATGATGGAAGAAATACCCATCATGTGAACGGAGAAAATAAAAAAATCTGTGCTGGGTGGGCCATATTTCGTTGACAGGGGTGCGTAAAAAGTCCAACCGAAATTGGGTGCACTACCGTGACCTAACATAGACTGGATTAGAGCATAAATGAGCAGTGAAAAAGCAAAAGGCAATATCCAGAAGCTCCAGTTATTTAATCGCGGTAATGCCATGTCAGGTGCACCAATCATCAGCGGGATCATCCAGTTGGCTAAGCCCACGAAGGCGGGCATGACTGCACCGAACACCATAATGAGACCGTGTATGGTGGTCATCTGATTGAAGAAATTAGGATCCAGTAATTGTAATCCGGGATACATTAATTCAGCGCGAATGGCCATGGCCATTAAACCACCGGTTAAAAACATCACTAAGCTAAACACTAAGTACATAGTGCCGATGTCTTTATGGTTAGTAGTAAACAACCAGCGCTTAATGCCAGTAGCGTGATGATGATCGTGCCCGTGATGATCGCTCATAGAAAGTCCTCTGCTCTGTCAATAAATATCAATATTCCAATTGGTCCTTCGAAGCGAAACGGGAGTGTGCTTTCTCCTCGATGGCTGGCCATCCTTGGCCCATCAAGACACATCCATGATGTCTAAATCGCTTCGAAAGCACGCTCCCATTTTTCGCTCATTACTTGTTGTTCACTATGTCGCTGGGTTGTACTAGATCACCGGTGTGATTCGCCCAAGCATTACGTTCATAGGTAATGATGGAAGCTAACACCTTCGGTGATAGGACGCCCTTAAATTTAGGCATTTGGTTACGACCATTGAGTACCGTTTCAATATGGAGGGCGACAGGGCCATTAGCAATTTTACTGCCTGACAGCGCTGGAATCGCTGGGGGTAATCCGGTACCGCCAGGTTGATGACACATGGCGCAATTAGCCAGATAGTTTTCCTGACCTTCTTCCATCAATTCTTCTTTGCTAAATTTGGCGGTGACGGAATTGGCTGCTTCTGCTGCCTCATGCTGTGCTATCGCTTCTTGATCTTTTAACCACTGCGCAAAATCTGTTTCACTTTTTGCTTCTATGACAATCGGCATAAATCCGTGATCTTTACCGCATAACTCAGCACATTGGCCGCGATAGGTGCCTTCTTTCCCGGCTGGAATAAGCGCCCATACTTCATTGACAAAGCCAGGCACTGCATCGCGCTTGATAGCCAGTGCAGGTACCCACCAAGAGTGGATAACATCGTCCGATGTAATTAAAAAACGAATTTTTTTGCCGGTGGGCAGTACCAGTGGACGATCGACTTCAAGCAGATAATGAGCGTCTTTTTGCGGTGCGGCGGTATTTTCCGTATGGGCGCCAATGCCGCTAGGGAATAGACCGGCTTTTCTAATAGGAACTTCAATTTGATTGCGAGGAGTGGATAGTTGACTGAGGAAACCTACATTCACTTTATTGTTGTCATTGTATTCGAGATAGTCGTAGTGCCATTTCCATTGAGACCCGGTAATTTTAATGGTTAATGCTGATTTAGAGGTATCGTTCATTGCGATTAGGGTTTTGGTCGCGGGAATGGCCATGCCAATTAAAATCACGAAGGGAATAATGGTCCAAATAATTTCGACCAGCGTACTTTCATGAAAGTGTGCTGCTTGATGACCCACAGACTTGCGATGTCTGAGGATGGAGTAAAACATCACGCCAAACACCACCACACCAATACCAATACACCAGTTGAACATCAATCGATGTAGCCCATAAATTTCATGGCTGATATTCGTCACACCGGGTGTCATATCAAATTGAGTTTGAGCAAACGCAAAGCTGCTGATCGCAAGTAAAGAGAGTAGTTGAAGGCATTTCGACCCTAATCGCATGCGCGCATTCTCCTGGGGTTATAAAACAGAGAGTACTGGGGATTTTAAGAGGCGCTACTTTATTGAGTCATTGGGAGATTGTCTAGCTCTATCGCACGGAAAAGTCTTGAGTTTCCATCTCTGCGCTGGCACAGTCCTCGAGTCTTTTTATCAGGGTTCGAGTAGATATTCAAAATAGGTTGAGAACATGGCTAAAAAACAACAGGTTTACCGCGTCGTTTTTGTGAATCAAACACAAATTTATGAGTTATATGCGCAAGAAATTTATCAAAGTGATTTATACGGTTTTATCGAAATTGAGGGCTTGTTGTTTGGTGAGCGTTCGCAATTGGTCGTGGATCCTGGAGAAGAAAAATTAAAAAGTGAATTTTCTGGTGTGCCTCGTAGCTATATTCCGATTCATTCCATTGTACGTATTGATGAAGTGGAAAAAGAAGGTGTCGCTAAGGTGAGAGAAACCAGCGGTAAAATAGCACACTTTCCTGGATTCCCTCCCGGGCCGTCAGGTGACAGCGGCTTAAAATAATCTAACCTGTATACAAAGAGTGGAAAATAGCGCGATGTTGCGTTATTGCAGGTTAGCGGTGAGGAGGGATAAATCATGGTTGCTCACACCATCGATGTGCTCAAGGAAATTGCCCACTGGTCTAGTTATGACGTGTTCCGTTTGGTGTCTTCATTAGGGCGTCAATTGGAATCGCCAGAACGCGTGTTAGGGGTTAAGCGGCATCTGCGCATCGGTCAACAGGTGACTTACTATGTTCCAGAGCAAGATCGCGCATTAAAAGCAACGCTGGTTAAGTTTCTACGTAGCCGTGCTGTAGTTGAAGATAGGGAGTCGGGAAAAAAATGGAGCATTCCCTACTGCGCCATAGATACCGATTACCAAAGACGCACCCCTTATCAAATTCATACGTCTGCGACGGCAAACTCAGTCGCGACCTCGAGCTTGTCACGTGCCTCTTCGTCCACGCCAAAACCTAGCGTCCCCAGCGTTTCTGTCGGCGATGCTGTGTGGTTTTCTGATCATCAACAGAAACAACATGGAAAAGTTGTTCGCTTGAATGAGCGTACGGCAACGGTGACTTGCAAGGGCGCCTATTGGCGAGTGCCGTATCACAGTGTTTTTGTAGAGGAGCGTCTGGTTACTGAAAATACTATTCTTACAAAGGACTTACTGGTAACCGAGGCTGAGGATTTATCATGAAAACAAAAGCGAAAAAGAGCTGTATTTTGCTTTGGTTGGTAATGAGTTTATGTTGTTCCTTTGTCCAAGCAGCGACACCAGCTGCGCGAATTATTGGAGGGACAGCGGCTAATGCCAATGCTTATCCTTGGATGGTTGCCATTTCTCATGATCAATCGTTTATTTGTGGCGGTTCATTAATCGATTCACACTGGGTATTAACTGCGGCGCATTGCGTGGAGAGTGATCCCCATCCGGGTCGATATCAAGTACAAATGGGCGTTGCTGATCGTGCTAATGCGACAGATGCTGTGACTCGAATACCGGATCAGGTCGTCATTCATCCCAGTTACAATGCGGATACCTTAACTGCTGATATTGCATTGCTGCATTTCGCTGATGCCGTCAGTCTCACACCTGTGACCTTGATGTCTTCAACTAACGTCGATGCTTTAACGTCAGGTGCAAGCCTGAAAGTGATCGGCTGGGGGCTTACTTCCAATAGCGCCTTATCTCCTGCCACTCAACTGCAAGAAGCATCAGTACCCTTGGTGGATCAACAAACTTGTACAGCTGTCTATGCGAGTAAGGATTTGACATTACCTTCCAATGTGGTGTGTGCTGGGGGTGGATCAACGGATTCTTGTTTTGGTGATAGTGGCGGGCCTTTATTTCAAACAATCAATGGTCGCGTGCAGCAATTAGGGATTGTCAGTTTTGGTGCTTCAAGTACTTGTGCCGATGGTGATGCGAGCGTTTATACCCGTCCAGATGCTTATGCAGAATTTATTCGTTTGACCACGGAAGGGTGGCAACGAACGCTGGATTTTGGCGAACTTAGTAATAATCATATCTTCACTCGCACAATCACTTTTACCAATCCATCAAACAGTACGATTACTTTTACCACCTTGACGGATGATTTAAGTGGCGCCGCAACAACTTTCGGCAATACTTGTTCTGGTCAATCATTGGCTTCGGGTGCCAGTTGTTCTTTTGGTATCTCTTTAGCTTTTTCTAATTGTCCTAATACCGTGTGTTCTGTTTCTGCGCTAGGTGGCAGTGATTTAACAGGGCAAATTACCCTAGCAACGACAGATCCTGACACGAGTGTGATTTATACAGTTAATGCTCATGTTGTACCGAGCATCAATTTGAGCGGTAGCATAGATGATTTGGGTCTTCCTTGGTTTTCCGGTGGTGATGCCATTTGGCATTTAGATAATGAAATTTCCTCAGATTATGACGGTTCAGTGCAAAATGGCGCTGCAACCAACGAATCAACTTTGATGACTTATCAGACGGGCATTGGTCGATTTTCTTATCGTTTGATGGGCGAACTTAAAAACGATGATCGGCTTAGCTTGCAGATATTTGATGAAAGTGGGCAGCAAGTTTCCATTGAATATTTAACACCTAATCAACTCTGGGAAAAAAAATCAGTGCTATTGCCTGAGGTGCAAAGATACACTTTAGTATGGCGATTGATTAATGCAGATGCTTCTGCGAGTACAAAGAGTACTGTTTGGTTAGATGGGTTAAGCTACAAACTCACCGATGGTTCCGCGGACTCATCAGGTGTAGGTGCTTTAACGGGCGTCTATCTCATGGGCTTGTTAGCTTTTTGGGTGGTTAGACGTCGGATTGTTATCATGGCTAAAACAGAATGATGGGTAGGCTGGGTCGAATTTCAGTGTTATTGTTCAGTAGCTTTCTGCTTTTATTCAGTGTGGTCGCAATGGCTGGGCTTGATGCGTCCAAGTCATTGCGTTTGTTAGGTCAGGTGGAAATTACCTCAGCGGGCGTGCAGTTTGGTGTTGAAAGTCATGGTTGTACCCAAGCGAAACATTTTCGTGCAGAAATCCGTGACCATCGTTTGACCCTTGTCAGAACCCGCAGCGACTTTTGTCGTCGAATGCCTTTCAGGGTGCGTGTTACAGTTCCCATCACTCGTATGGATGCTGGAGATTCCGAACCTTTTTATCTTGTTAATCCAATTCAGAATTGAGCAGTCATAAACCGCTTTCGAAGGCAGTCTAGTCAATTTTAACGACCATGGCACTGTTTAAATTTCTTTTGACTGCCACACCAACAAAATTGATTACGGCCTATTTTAATGGCAGGTAATAATTCGCCGGATTGATAATACCAATGTCCGTCTTTTTGAATAAAATAGGCCCGCTCATGTAATTGCTGCGGATCTGTATCGCAACATTCACCATCATGGTGATGATGGTGGTGATCTCCTTGATAAAAAGCGACAAACTCCACCATGCCTTGTTTATCTTTCGCAGAACCTTTATGGGTTGCTAATATTTGTAAACTTATCCATTCATGATTGGGTATGTTTGTTTCATTTGCTGATGCTTGGCATTCCGAACGGGTTAAATAAGCTTGATCACCTACACAATAGGCCGTGTAGCGAGAGCGCATCAATTGTTCAGCGCTGGTTGCGGGTTGGCCTTGTAATAATGGTTGACAACAGTGCGCAAAGTTTTTTTGACTACAGCAAGGGCATAATTCAGTTTGAGTGATCATAAAAGTCCTTTAGGGATAAAGCGGTGCTAATGCATCAGTGGTTTTATTGTCTGAGTTCATCGATGATTTTTCCAGTATTAAAATCGATTGTTTTAATTCTGCGCCAGACCATACAGTAGATTCATATCCATACAAATGCGCATTAAGCTGATGCATCGCTTGCTCAAAATGAGATAAAGCTGCTTGTGAAGGTGAATGAGTTTGCGCAAAAATTAGATACCAGGCATCCACTGCTTTTTTTGCTATTTTAGGATCCGACTGTTCACACGCCTGTAAGGCAGATTTAAACAGCCTATTTAAATCTGGTCGCAATATTTTTTCATGTTCATTTATTGAAGTCTGAGTGATACGCTTTAATTTTTTTATTTGGCGTCTTAAATACCAGAGGCCTATCAATAATAAGAAAATAATACCACTTAAACTCGCTGCCAGAATTTCCCACCAGACAAGATGAGTGACGATATTATTCTGCTTAAATACCCTGGGTGGTAATTGAGTATTTCTGGGAATTTTATTACTGAACGATGCTCTCGTATTTGATGATGCTATTGGCGTCGATGTGCCGGGTGTTTGTATCACATCCATTTGTCGTCCTGGAATGTCGTTCATCGCCAACTCATCTTTATTCGTATTCCACCAATAAATGCGTTGGCTGGGTAATTGAAAATGACCACTTTGCGTCGATAGCCAGGCAATAGACTGAGTTTTTTGTCCGGTAATCCCTTGATCAGTAGTTGTATCTTGCAGTTGTGGTTGGTCTGGATAATTTTTCATTCCGATAGGTGTGATCGGTTGTAGATCTGGTAAACGATTAGCGGGTAATCCTTGAGCTGTGAGGGTAATGACTTGCGTGATGGGATCGCCTAATTTCATTGAATTTTGCGATGGATTCCAACTCACATGAGTTTGTAATTGTGTGGTAGGCAACCAAAGTGCGTTGGCAGGATACTGTGCTGGTTTAGGTTTAATGGTTAATTGAATGGCATTCGAGCGTAATTGAATTCTTTGTTGAGTATTTTGATTAAAAGAAGACAGAAAAAAAGTTTGTTGTGTGGGTTGTTCAATAATTGCGTCAAGCAAAACCGGTGAGATTGTTTGTTTACCTGCTTGTTGTGCAAAAACACTATATTGTTGTTCAATCACTTTATACATAACGTGATGAATTTCAGTGGTGTAAGTTTTTTTATTACCCAAGGATTTAATTGTGGCATTGTTTGCAGTCAGATCACTCAATGTGCCATCGATAATATTCACTTGATGATAAACGCGTAACGTCAAAATAATTTGTTCTTGTAAATAGGCTGAAGTTTTATTCGCTGTTAATACAATGGATATCGGCGCTTGTTGTGATGCTGTTGTCGTTTGACGAGCATTTCCATCGGTGACATTGACTTCTATCGGTTGACTGCTTTGCCCACCCAATAAAATAGCAGGTAAAATAAATTTTCCTGCATGTTTGGGCGCTAATTCTAAAGTCCAGCTTGTTTGTGCATTCATTTGTCCATTCAGGACATTAATATTACTGGATTGTTCCTTTGCCATAATGGAAAAATTTTGTGTGAGTAGAGAAAAATTAGGTTCACGTGAGACGCCTTGTTGATCCAAAGTCAAGGTATAGGTCAATGTTTCCTGTGTATTTAGTTGAGTACGGTTGACTTGAGCCGTGAGGGCGCCATGGGCCATAGTGCACCCAATCCACAGAGTCAATATGAAACTATATCTCATGAAGGCGTTTGTTAGTTTTTTCATCGTCACATCCTCAATTACCAATCGGTGGTAGATGAAGCAGGTTTATGGGGTGATTGATTGGACTGCAGCAAAAACTTTTTACGCAATAAACCACTGGGATCATCTGGGATTTGTTTTAACCATTGTTCTAATGCATCCTCTTTAAGAGAGGAGTTTTGTTGTGCATTAAACTCAGCTGTGTTGTTAGATTTTAAGTCAGTGGATGGTTTGCTTTGGCTGGATACTGTTTTAGATAACTGCGTCTTATCCATGGGTTTGTTTGTTTTTTCGGTAGCGCCTTTAGATGCGGATTGAGTCGATGTCGATGACGTTGTTTTCTTTGACTGCGACTGCGACTGCGACTGCGACTGCGACTGCGACTGCGACTGCGACTGCGACTGCGACTGCGACTTGGTTTGTGGTTGTAATTTTTGCTGCGCTAATAATTTTTTGACCAGCGATTGATTCCATCGCGCGTCCGACATCTGTGGATTTTGTTTTAGGGCTTGTTGATAAGCTTGAATAGCTTCTTGGTAGCGACCCAGATGTGCGAGCGTATTGCCGCGATTATACCAACTGTGGCTATCTGTTTTTTCAGAAAAATTTGCTAAGGCTTGTGGGTAGTGACCTTGACGATACTGGGCAACGCCGCGCCATTGAGATTGTTGAAATAATTTTTCTGCCTGTGCTGGATTATTTTTATTGAGTTCTGTTTGTCCTTTTTGGTCTGGCGTTTGCCAAGCATTTTGCCAAAATGCTGCATGGGCGGGATGGGGTATTATACTGATGAAAAAAATAACAATCATGGGTGGTAACCAACCTCGGCGAAAAGCCAAAGCGGCAATAGGGAGTAAAAACCAAACCAAGAGATGACCTAATTCTTGCCATTGATCGAAGGATTTTTGAGTTTTTTCTGTAGTGGTTGAAAATCTTGAGGGTGTGGGGAGCAAAGCTTGAATGTCTTGATCGCTTGTTTGCATATCTGCATAGCGTCCATTGAGTTGTTGTGTTAGATGTTGCAGTGGTTGTGAATTAAAACGTGGAATCACAATGCTGCCAGCGGCATCTTTTAAGAAACTGCCATCGACTAGAGGAATGGGCGCACCTTCTTGTGTACCAATGCCTAACGTCGATAAAGTAACTTTAGGTGTTGATTTAAGTTGCGTGATGGTGCGGTCTAACATGGCCTGTTGTTGGGGCGCAATTCCATCACTGATCAGTAAAATATGTCCTTTTTTATAGCCAGTTTGTACGAGTAATTGTGTGGCTAAGGTTAATGCTGAGTTCAAATCGTTGCCAGGAATAGGCATGGTTTCTGGTGCTAATGCAGGTAATAGGGCTAAAATAGTTTGAGTATCTTCGGTGAGAGGTGTGACTATGTGAGCATCACCGGCATAAGCAATGAGCGCGGTTAAACCTTCTTGGCGTTGCTGTAAAATGTCCTGTAATTTATATTTTGCGCGGATTAATCGTGAGGGCTTTAAATCTTGTGTATTCATTGAGGGTGATAAATCTAACAAAATAATGAGTGCATCGGATTTTTTTTCAATGGGCACCGGCCATTGTTGATAGGTTGGGCTCGCTAAGGCGATGATTGCTAAGATCCAGCCAGTCATTAATGCCCAATAGAGTGTGCGGCTAGAGGATTTTGTTTGAGCTTGAGTGACTAACACCTTCAGTAAGTGAGGCGCAATAATTTTTTGCCAGGAATTTTTAGAATGACGGAAACAATATATTTGATAAAGTAGCCAAGCCGTCGGTAATAAGGCTAAAAACCACAGTGGACGTAGAAAATGAAATTGGTTGAATAGAGTAAGCATCATCACCTGCGCCAAAAATTTATAGAAAAAAAGCTAACGGGTTTGAGCCAATAGACGCTCATGGCTAGACTTAAAATAAAAGCTAACGCCAGCGGCCAATAAAATAAGGTGGTTCTTGGACGATACAGAATTTTGGCTGCTTGAGAGGGTTCTAACTGATCTAATTGTTGATAGATTTGTTTTAAAGTTTCCGTATTATCGGCGCGGAAATAACGTCCACCTGTTTGCTGTGCAATGCGTGTGAGCGTTTCTTCATCTAAGTCAGAGGTTGACACGGTTTGCGCACCGAAACCAAAAAGTCCGGGAATGGTCGCTGTACGTGCGCCCACACCAATGGTATAAATTTTCAATTTTTGTTTCGCAGCGAGTTGAGCTGCTTGCAAGGGTGCAATGGCGCCAGCTGTATTGCTGCCATCTGTCAGTAAAATGAGCACGCGACTTTGAATAGGGCGATCTTTTAGT
>JAHFSE010000193.1 GCA_023265895.1 Gammaproteobacteria bacterium | reverse complement strand
CATTTACGCATCCAGTGAGGCTCAACCGCCGTGGCTTTAACCGTATCAATACCGCTGATGGTCTCTACTAAGAAGGCTTGATTTTCTGCGCTGCGGTTAAATTTTTCATGCAGTCTGCGGCGTAACACTGGGGTAAATAAAGCAGAAAGGATGGCGTAGCAAGGCAATGAAACTAAAACGATGAGTGTTAACCAGCCGCTGTAATAGAACATTACGGCAATAAAAACAAAGGAAAATAACAAATCTAAAATTAAGGTAATGGTATTGCCAGTGAGGAAGGCGCGAATATTTTCCAATTCTCGTACTCTGGCAACGGAATCACCCACTCGGCGTGAACGGAAGTAAGCCAGTGGCAGTGTCAGTAAATGACGGAAGAGGCGAGCACCTAATTCCACATCAATGCGACTGGTGGTATGGGCAAAAATATAACTGCGTAAGGTCGTTAAACTGATTTCAAAGATCACAACGGTGAATAATCCGATGGCAATGACATCCAAGGTGGTAAAGCCTCTGTGCACCAATACTTTATCCATGACGACCTGAAAGAACAGCGGCGTAATCAGTGCAAAAAATTGCAGCACGAAGGAGACCAATAAAATTTCACCCAACAATTTTCGATACTTAACAATGGCAGGTATAAACCAGCTGAAGTCGAATTTGGCCATATCTCCCGCAACGGAGGCGCGAGAAGTAAAGAGTAATAATTCGCCTTGAGCACCAAAGCGTATTCTGAGTTCCGATAGGGATAAATTTTCTGGTCGGCCAACCTGGGGTGATTGGATTAAGGCCTTATTATTTTCGATGCGCGCCAAAATAAAAAATTCGCCCTGCGCATCCATGGCAATGGCGGGTAAAGGTATTTTCGTTAAGCGATCCATCAAAGGTTTGATGGCTTTTGTTTGTAAGCCTAACTGTTTGGCAGCCAGCAAAATCTCTGTTTTACCCAGTGGTGCGCCTTCCACTTTATATTCGTGGGCAATTTGCTCAGGGTCTACTGCAATACCATGGAGCCTGGCCATCATGACCAGACAAGTGAGTCCGGTATCCAAAGGCGTCTGTTGAGCGTGTGGTTTAGCGACGCTAGGCACATTTTCAAGGGATTTATCGGACATATATCAAGCCTTATTCCGTTTCTTTATCTCTGACTCGATTCGATATCCGGCATCATACGATTGAGTTCGAACTGAGTTGTCATGCTAGGGTAAATTGTGTGTGCAGAGAGAATGAGAGCGAAACATTGTGTCCTAGGTGATAAGCCAATACAACAATAGAAGCTCTCTCACATTAAAAGGTAGCACAGACTTTGTGCATCAGGGCTCATGATAAGGATTAAAAGCAACATTTTCTGTGAATATTCAAGTAGCAGTTTTGGTAAGCCTATGAAAAAATGGCCCGCTCAATAACCGAGATACAATAGGGCCAAATTGCTGATGAACCCTCGCGTACGTATTAAAATTTGTGGCATTACCAACCTGGAAGTAGCACAAGCAGCGGTCCATGCAGGTGCTGATGCTTTGGGATTTGTCTTTTATGAAAAGAGTCCTCGTTATATAACGCTGGAACAAGCGCACACCATAATTCAGCAGTTACCGCCTTTCGTGAGTAAAGTGGGATTGTTTGTTAATGCAAGTGCTGCTGAGATTCGTGCAGTACTGGATCGTGTGCCAATCGACATATTGCAATTTCATGGACAAGAATCAGAGGCTGATTGTCAGCAATGGAATAAACCCTATATCAAAGCCATGGGTGTGCGTAGCCCTGAACATCTAGCTGCAGAGTTATGTCGTTATCCTTCAGCTGCGGCGTTGCTGTTGGATGCCTATGCTGAGGTTTTGATGGGCGGAACAGGGCAAGCATTTAATTGGCATTGGTTTCCATCGGGTGTACGACAACCCCTGATTCTAGCGGGTGGTTTAACGCCGGAAAATGTGGTGGAAGGTATTTTACAAACCCGTCCTTACGCGGTAGATGTCAGTAGTGGGGTAGAGTCTCATCGAGGTGTGAAGGATATTGCACGGATTCAATCTTTTATAAAAAATGTTCGAACAGCATGCCATAGTAAGAAGGAGTAGTCGGTGTCTCAATTTACGTCTCAACCCGATGAACAAGGTCATTTTGGTATTTTTGGTGGTTGCTTCGTGTCAGAAACTTTGATGGCTGCATTGGACGATTTGGAAAAAACCTATCGACAATTAAAAAATGCGCCCAGTTTCCAGCAAGCGTTAGATTCTGATTTACAGCATTATGTCGGTCGACCTTCACCGCTTTATTTTGCCGAACGCTTAAGTGCTTATGCTGGTGGCGCACACATTTATTTAAAACGAGAAGATCTCAATCATACCGGTGCGCACAAAATTAATAATACCGTTGGCCAAGCATTATTGGCTAAACATATGGGTAAAAAACGGGTGATTGCAGAAACCGGTGCCGGTCAACACGGTGTTGCGACGGCAACCATCGCTGCCCGTTTTGGTTTTGAATGTCGGGTATTTATGGGCGCTGAAGATGTACAGCGTCAAGCTTTAAA
>JAHFSE010000092.1 GCA_023265895.1 Gammaproteobacteria bacterium | reverse complement strand
CCAGGAGACGTCACTTGTGCGCGCAAGGTTGCAGGATCTAACTTGCTGTGTTGTGCCATATAGGCTGCACCGAGGGCAGTTTGTAGGGTTAACTGTTGACTGAGTGTAGCGGATAATCCCATCTTTTCTCCGGCTTGAATCATGGCTTCCATCAGATAAAAAAAGTAAGCCGGCCCGCTACCGGATAAAGCGGTGACTGCATCCAGTTGTATTTCTTCTTCTACCCAGACCGCCAAACCAACCGCACTTAAAATCTGTTCTGCTTGTTGTCGTTGTTGTGTCGTGGTTTGTGTCGTGGCATACAGTGCTGTTGCAGCCATTTGCACTAGCGCGGGTGTATTGGGCATACAGCGCACCAATGGTAAGGGTTGACCTAACCAACGATGTAAACTGGCGCATGAGATACCTGCTGCGATGGAAATAAGCAGTGGGCGAGCTGTCTGTACTGTAGTTTGAATCGATTCCAGCAGCTTTTTCATCCCTTGTGGTTTTAGCGCTAAAATCACAGTGTGTGCTTGCTGAATAACAGTTGCGTTATTCAATGTTGTTTGCACGCCTAACGTTTGTTGGACTTGTTCAAGCGCCGTGGCTTGGGTGTCACTCATTAAAATATTTTGTGGTGCTATGCCTTGAGCAATGAGACCACCTGCAAGACTGCGGGCCATATTGCCGGCGCCAATAAAACCAATCATGTTTGAAATATCCTTAGGGATGTCTTTCGCCAAATAAAGCGGTACCGATTCTAACAAAGGTGGCTCCTTCCGCAACCGCCAATTCCAAATCAGCCGACATTCCCATCGATAAAGTATCTAATGTTTGGAGCTGAGGGTGTTTTTGCAATTGGTTTAATAACTTTCGTAAGCGATAAAAGCTGGTTTGTGTTTCGGTTGGTGAGGCTTCAGCTTGAGGAATACACATAAGACCTCTGAGTTGCAGATTAGAAAAAGCTTGAATAGACAATGCCAGCGTTTCGGTTTCTTCCACTGTTGCGCCTGCTTTTTGAGGTTCGTTATCGATATTGACTTGGATGCATACTTGTAATGGCGTTAAGTATAGTGGCCTTTGGTCGTTGAGGCGTTGGGCAATTTTTAATTGATCGAGTGTGTGACACCAACTGAAATGTTCTGCAATTTGGCGGGTTTTGTTGGATTGTATTTTGCCTATGAAATGCCAGGTGATGGGGTAATTTTTAAGTCTAGTGATTTTGCCTATCGCTTCTTGCAGATAGTTTTCACCAAAATGTCGGATACCTAAATCATAGGCGGCTTGAAGCTTTTCTAAGGATTGCAATTTGCTGACAGCGATAATCTGCACTGCATCTGGATTGCTGTGTGCTGTGAGCGCTGTTTGGCGGATGCGCTGCTGTAAATGTTGAAGGCCTTTAGATAGCTCAGACATAAAATGGCTTTTCTTCCCCTACTGATTTTTAAAAGCAGTGCTAGGATTAAACGGAGTAGCTTTATTTTGGGTTCATAGGGGTATGTATTAAATGGATATTACAGAGCTTTTAACTTTTGGGACGAAAAGCGGTGCATCTGACTTACATTTATCGGCGGGACTGCCTCCCATGATTCGAGTGGATGGCGATATTCGTCGCATTAACGTGCCCTCTATGGATCATAAAACAGTTCATACCATGATTCTGGATATTATGACTGACAAACAGCGAAAAGATTATGAAACTTATTTAGAAACCGATTTTTCTTTCCAGATTGCCGATATTGCTCGTTTTCGGGTTAATGCCTTTACCCATAGCCGAGGTGCGGGTGCAGTATTTCGGACCATTCCTTCTAAAGTATTTTCTATGGAAGCCTTGGGGTTAGGCGCTGTATTTCGAGAAATTGCCTCGTTTCCTCGAGGATTGGTCTTAGTGACTGGACCCACTGGATCAGGTAAAAGCACCACTTTAGCCTCTTTGTTAGATTATATTAATGAAACGCGCTACCAGCATGTATTAACCATTGAAGATCCCATCGAATTTATTCATGAAAGTAAGCGTTGTATTTTTAATCAGCGAGAAGTGCATCGTGATACTTTAGGTTTTGCGGGTGCGTTGCGTTCGGCATTGCGGGAAGATCCCGATGTGATTTTAGTTGGTGAGATGCGCGATTTAGAAACCATTCGACTTGCGTTAACGGCAGCAGAAACAGGCCATTTGGTATTTGGGACACTGCATACGACTTCTGCAGCGAAAACCATTGACCGTATTGTGGATGTCTTTCCCGGCGAGGAAAAATCCATGGTGCGTTCGATGTTATCAGAATCGTTACAAGCAGTGGTTTCTCAGCATTTATTGAAAAAGAATGGGGGCGGGCGTATTGCAGCTTATGAGCTGATGATTGGGACACCGGCAATTCGTAACCTCATTCGTGAAGATAAGGTCGCGCAAATGTATTCTGCTATTCAAACCGGTGGTAGCGTAGGGATGCAAACCTTAGATCAATCCTTAGCTCAGTTGGTTAAAACCGGTAAAATTACCGCTGCAATTGCTCGGGAAAAAGCCAAAATGCCAGATAACTTTTATGGTTAACAATAAATAAATGAGGACTAAATAATCCCCTGAGCTTGCTCATCCGCATGATAAGAAGAGCGCACCATGGGGCCGCTGGCGACTTGAGCAAAACCCAATGAACGAGCAATGTCGGCTAATTGATTAAATTCATCGGGATGCACAAATCGACTGACGGGTAAATGATGTCGGCTGGGCTGTAAATATTGGCCGAGCGTGATCATATCCACTTGATGGGCTCGTAAATCCTTCATCACTTCAATAATTTCATCTAAGGTTTCGCCGAGGCCTAACATCAAACCCGATTTGGTCGGCACGGTATTTTGGGTTTGAATTTTAAAATCCCGCAGCAAGGCCAATGAATAGTGATAATCTGAGCCTGGTCGTATTGCCGCGTACAAACGCGGTATGCTTTCCAAATTATGATTAAAAATATCCGGGGGCGCTGTTGCTAAAATGGCGAGCGCTTTTTCTGCACGACCTCGAAAATCCGGTACTAGAACTTCAATGCGCGTGGTGGGTGACGTTTGGCGAACCGCTTGTATGCAATCAACAAAATGTTGAGCGCCGCCGTCGCGCAGATCGTCGCGATCAACAGAAGTAATCACCACATATTTTAACTGTAATGTTTGAATAGAATCGGCCAGATGTTGTGGTTCATCTTGATCGAGCGCATTGGGTCGACCATGGGCTACATCGCAGAAAGGGCAACGACGGGTGCAAATATCGCCCATGATCATAAAAGTGGCAGTGCCTTTACCAAAACATTCGGGCAAATTAGGGCAGGCTGCCTCTTCACAAACGGTCTTGAGTTTATTTTTGCGCAGAAGATTTTTAACCGCGCTTATTTTATCGCTATTGGGTAAACGCACTCGAATCCAGTCAGGTTTTCGAGGCAGAGTTTCTGTTGGAATAACTTTAATGGGAATACGAGAGACTTTTTCCTCTGCTCGCAATTTCACGCCAGTTTGAGCGTGAGGAATGGTTTTTTTGCTCATGAAGGTGAAATCCTAATGTCTGTATAACCAAAAACCTGTTGCAATTGTTGGGTGAGCTTTTTTTCTACTTCAATCAGTTCAATATGGGGCAACCAATCGCTTAATTGACACATTTGCAAATGTGCATAACCGCAGGGATGGATGCGTTGAAAGGGGGTTAAATCCATCGCAACATTCAGTGCTAATCCATGATAAGCATAACCTCGTTTGATCCGTAAACCCAGTGAGGCAATTTTTTTTCCATCGATATAAATGCCTGGCGCTTTTTCATCGGCATAAGCTGTCAGCTGAAATGCATCGAGGCATTGAATCAGGGTTTTTTCGATAGCACGAACAAAACTACGACTCTGTAGCCCTAAACGATTGAGATCAAATAAACAGTAGGCAATAAGCTGGCCAGGGCCATGATAGGTGACTTGACCGCCGCGATCACTTTGAACGATGGGGATTTCGCCCGCATTTAAAATATGCTTGGGATCGCCCGCTTGACCTAGCGTAAAGACAGGTGAATGTTGTAATAACCAGCATTCATCCAGCGTATTTGGTTGCCGTTGTTCGGTCCATTCCCGCATTTTCTGCCAAATGGTCGCGTAATTTTGGATGCCGAGATGGCGAATGATCAGCCTGTTTAAAGCGTCCACAAAATTTCTTTGCGAGTATGTAATTCAAGATAGAGCTGTTCTATTTGAGTTTTATTTTGGAGGGTAAAAATAGCGGTGATGGAAATATATTTTCCATTGCTGCTGGAGCGTGTAGTGATACGTGTTGCGTCGAAATCATGAATGTGTTTTGCAGCAATTTCGCTAACAATTTCTGTCAAGGGGTGTTCAGCATGCCCCATGACTTTTAAGTGATATTCACAGGGGAATTGCCAGAGTTGTTCGTTGATGCCTGTTGTGATCATATTGAGTCGATTTTCAACAAAGTATGGGTGAGCGCAGTAGATTTTAAACAGGCTCTAAGGATTCAATAATGTTTGTTTATATGCGTTATACCAGCCGGCTACCTTGCGCCAAACAGCGCCGACTTTTCCGTTGCCAATGGGTTTTCCATCTACCTGAGTAATGGGCGCAATTTCTTTGGTGGAACTGGTCATCCATACTTCATCCGCTGCCATTAATTCTGCTTGGGTCAAAGATTTTTCTACGCAAGTCAGTTGATGTGCTTGTGCGAGTTCAATGACCAAATCTCGAGTAATGCCGCCTAAAATAAATGGACTACGTGGTGGCGTATACAGCGCGTTGTTAGCAACGATAAAAATATTACTGGCGGCACCTTCGGTCACCAGATCATCACGAATTAAAATGGCTTCATCCACACCTTGATCTAAGGCTTGCTGGCGTAGTAGTGCATTGGGTAATAGTGAAACAGATTTAATATCGCAGCGTAGCCAGCGAATATCCGATAAACAAATCGCTTTGATGCCTTGCTCTCGATTTAAGTCAGTCGAGTAGGGTGTGGGCATCGGATTAACCATCATGAAAATCGTGGGTTCTACTGGCACTTTAGGAAAGGCATGGTCCCGTGTGGGCGCACAGCCGCGGGTAATTTGCAGATAAAGCGAAAGATTGCCACCGCCATTTTGCTGAATAAGCGCATTGAACAAAGCTTCCCATTGAGCATCTGTATGGGGTGAAGCTAAACGAATATGCTCTAGGCTGTAGGCCAGACGTCGCAAATGTTCTGTTAAGCGAAACAATTTTCCTTGATAAATAGGAATCACTTCATAGATGCCATCAGCAAAGAGGAAGGCGCGATCCATGACGGAAATTTTTGCATCTTCTGGCGCAATGAAGGCACCGTTTAAATAAACAATACTCATTTTTTAGTGAAGAACCCGTAAAAGAATAAATAGATATGCTGCCAAATACGTTTAAAGAAACCGGCTTCTTCGATATTTTCTTGCGCAACTAAAGGGATTTCTCGTTGAGTTTCACCGTTGAAGGAAAGAATAATATTGCCTAATACCTGACCTTTTTTGATGGGGGCATGAATATTTGCATCGACATTAATTTCAGTGCTAATAGCTTTTTCCTGGCCGCGCGGGATGGTGATCATTACAGGTTCTGCTGCACCAACGGAAACTTGATCGGTTTTTCCCAGCCAAACTTTCGGTTTTTGCAATGATTGGTCTTTTTTGTAGATGACGCGGGTTTCAAAAAATCGGAATCCATAATTTAGTAGAGTCTGTGCTTCATCGGCCCTTTTGGTTGGGCTCGTGGAGCCCATAATCACTGCAATTAATCGAGTATCATTGCGCAATGCTGAGGCCACTAAACAATAACCCGCTTCATCTGTGTGACCGGTTTTAATGCCATCGACTGATGCATCGCGATAGAGCAATAAATTACGGTTATGTTGGACAATATTATTAAAGGTAAATTCTTTTTGTTTATAGATGCTGTAATGCTCTGGAAAACGTTTGATTAAATTGCGCGATAAAATGGCTAAGTCTCGAGCGGTGGTGTAGTGCTCTGGGTGAGGCAGGCCAGTAGCGTTCATGAAATGAGAATTTAGCATACCTAATTCTTTGGCTTGAAAATTCATTAAATCAGCAAAGGCCGCTTCACTGCCTGCAATGTGTTCCGCCATTGCAACACTGGCATCATTGCCCGATTGAATAATAATGCCTTTCAGTAAATCAGACACCGCAACGGAGGTACCCTCTTGGACAAACATCCGTGAGCCACTTTGACGCCAAGCATTCACGCTAATTAATACTTGATCGGTCGGTTTGATTTTTTTCGATTGAATTTCTTTTTCTACCAAATAGCTGGTCATAATTTTGGTAACGCTGGCGGGCGGTAAGCGTTGATCTGCATTGAGCTGAGTAAGCACTGCGCCGTTAGCGGCATCCATTAAAATATAGGAGCTGGCTTCAATGGTGGGTGCAGCAGGAATAGGGCTGAGCTCACTCGCTGATGCTGCATGAAGCCAAAAGATGCTGATCCAAATAAAAAAAGAAATAGATATGCGAATAGAGATAAATCGATTATTCATAGGGCGAAGTGCTTTTTCAATAGAGAGTGAGGTTGTAAAAAGCAGAGAGCTTATCAGGCTTGTGCAATGAGGTCACCAGCAAAGCGCCATAGATACCTGCTATTTTCTGTCTCATTTTATTTCGAGAGAGATCTGTTGGTGTAAGTCCGCGGCAATGGGTATAATATCGGCGCTTTTCAAGGGGTGGGATTCGATTTTGATGGAATCACGGGCTTTATTTTTTTAAAAAAGGTGAACTGATCTATGACAACGCAACGTACTTTATCCATTATTAAACCTGATGCTGTTTCTAAAAATGTGATGGGTCAAATTTTAGCGCGTTTTGAACAAGCGGGATTATCCATTATCGCCGCCAAAATGATGCAGTTGGATATTGATAAGGCTGGTGGTTTTTATGCGGAGCATAGTGAAAGAGGTTTTTTTGGTGATCTTGTTGCCTTTATGACTTCAGGCCCTATTTTAGTTTTGGTTTTAGAAGGTCAAGATGCTGTCATAAAAAATCGTGATTTAATGGGTGCAACCAATCCAAAAGATGCAGCTGCAGGTACGATCCGTGCAGATTTCGCTCAAACCATCGATGAAAATGCGGTGCATGGTTCAGATTCTGAAGTTTCAGCACAACGAGAAATAGCTTATTTCTTTTCTAACGAAGAACTTTGTCCACGATTGCGTTAGAGGACAATTCTTGTGTCTAACGCCATTCCTCTAATTGCAGCGATAGAAGCGCCCGCTAAAATCAATTTATTGGGATTGACGCGGGGCGCTATGATAGATTTTTTCCAATCTTTGGGGGAAAAAGCTTTTCGCGCAGAACAAATGATGAAGTGGATTCATCATTGGGGAATGGCTGATTTTGAAAAAATGACCAACTTGAGTAAAGCGCTTCGAACAAAACTCAGTGAAATTGCTGAAATTCAAGCGCCAGAAGTTGCCTATAAACATTACTCGCAAGATGGTACTCGCAAATGGGTATTGAAATTAGATGAACGAAATAGTATCGAAACGGTTTTTATTCCCAGTGCGGGTCGCGGTACTTTATGCGTTTCTTCTCAAGTGGGTTGTAGTTTGGATTGTCAATTTTGTTCAACGGGTAAACAGGGTTTTCAGCGGGATTTAACTGCATCAGAAATTATCGGCCAAATTTGGGTGGCTAACCAATCCTTTGGCCCGACCGCTGATGTTAACAAACGATCGGTGACTAATATTGTAATGATGGGGATGGGCGAGCCCCTACTTAATTTTGATCCGGTCGTGGCGTCGATGGAATTGATGTTGGATGATTTTGGGTATGGTCTTTCTAAGCGCCGGGTTACTTTGAGTACTTCTGGAGTCGTGCCAGCACTGAGGCAATTGACCAAGACAGTTGATGTGGCGCTGGCTATTGCTTTACATGCACCCAATGATGCTTTGCGTAATGAGTTGGTGCCGATTAATAAAAAATATCCATTAAAGGAATTGTTAGCAGCTTGTCGAGAGTATATCGATGCCTATGATCATAAGCGTAAAATCACCATGGAATATGTGATGCTGCGTCAAGTCAACGATCAAGATGAGCATGCCCATCAGCTGATCAAATTGTTGCGTGATTTGCCGGTTAAAATTAATTTAATTCCCTTCAATCCTTTTCCTCGCACTCAATATCAACGTTCAACCGATGATCGAATTCGTCAATTTCAAACGATTTTGATAAATGCAGGCTACACTACAACTATTCGCACGACTCGAGGAGACGATATCGATGCAGCCTGCGGTCAATTGGTGGGACAAGTTCAAGATCGAACTCGGCGCAGCCAAACTTGGAAAGCGCAAAATAACCAAAGTGATCTGGGCTAAGGGCGTTAGTTGGTTTTTATGCTCAATGCTGTTTGGCCTGTATGCCTGCTCATCAGAAGAAGTGACTCGAGTGGGTGGGCGGTCATTGGATCGAGATAAATCGGTACAAGTTTTCATTCAAACGGGTATGGAATATATCAAAGAAAATAAACCTGAAGCGGCGCAGCGTCATTTAGATCGCGCGTTAGAATTAAATCCTCATTCTGCTGAAGCCCATAATGCTCTCGCCATGCTCTATCGACAAACAGATGATCTGGCTTTAGAAGAGCAACATTTAAAACAAGCATTACGTGAAAATTCGGCTTATTCCCAGGCGCGCAATAATTATGGTAGTTTTTTATATCGACAAGGAAAATACAAAGCTGCATTAGAACAGTTAACCCTTGCGGCAGAAGATACCCATTATGAACGTCGTGCTTTAGCTTATGAAAATATGGGTTATTGTTTGGTTCGGTTAAATCGCTTGGATGCTGCTGCTGAAGCATTTAAGAAAGCGTTATTATTGGATTCGACTTTAATCAATGATTATTTAGAGTTAGCGCAAATCGCTTTGGTACAACAACAATTGCCTCTTGCTGACCAATATTTTAAAAAGTTTGGTGCCACTCAACGACACACTGCGCATAGTTTGTGGTTGGGTATTCAAATTGCCCGTGGATTAGATTTAAAAGATGATTTAGCCAGCTATGAGTTAGCATTGAAAAATTTATATCCTAATTCAGCAGAATATCAATTTTATCAGCGCTCACTTGCTTCACCGAAACCTTAATTCGCTTTAAATTGCTTCTTTCCCAATTACTGTACAGCGTAAAATGCCCTCTAACAGACGCACGGTGATGGCGTCGTTAATTTCCACTTGATCCCTATGATGAATCAGTTGTTGTTGTGCATCGAGTGCAATGGCGTAGCCACGTTTTAGGGTGGCTAATGGGCTGACCTGATCTAATTGTTGACTGAGTGCTAACCATTGTTGATGGTATCTTTGCAATCCTATTCGCATCGCTTGCGCTAGCCGTTTTTCCAGTTGAGCCAGTGTGAGTAAGTGGCGTTGAATCCTATGAATCGGGGCATGCCGTAATAAGGCGCTGGCCATGTTTTGGTATTTTTGTTGATGACGTTGTAGCAGCAGTTTTTGTGCTGAAATAAAACGTATCTGCTGTT
>JAHFSE010000091.1 GCA_023265895.1 Gammaproteobacteria bacterium | reverse complement strand
GTTTCTCATGCGGTACAACAAAATGCACAAGGTCGTGGCTTAAAAGTTTTTGATGCTACGTGTCCCTTAGTCACGAAAGTGCATTTAGAGGTCTTACGATTCAGTCAAACAGGCCGAGAGTGTATTTTAATTGGACATGCGGGTCATCCTGAAGTGGAGGGCACCATGGGACGTTATGATCGCAGTGCCGGTGGTGATATTTATTTAGTGGAAAATGTGGAAGATGTCGCGCGCTTAACAGTGCGTGATCCAAAAAATTTAGCCTATGTCACGCAAACCACTTTGTCAGTGGATGATACCCATCAAGTGATTGATGCGCTGCGTCATTATTTCCCAGAAATTATTGGCCCGAAAAAAAATGATATTTGTTATGCCACTCAAAATCGTCAAGATGCAGTAAAGAATTTGGCCTTGCAAGTGCAGGTGGTGTTAGTGGTGGGTTCGCCAAACAGTTCTAACTCTAATCGATTACGTGAATTAGCTGAGCGCTGTGGTGCGCGGGCTTATCTCATAGATACGGCGGAACAAATTCAATCCACTTGGTTTCATGCTGTGACTGATGTGGGTGTCACCGCAGGCGCCTCAGCACCGGAGTTGTTAGTTGAGCAGGTGGTTCAGCGTTTGCAAACTTTGGGTGGTGAATTACCTGAAGAGCAGCAAGGGCGGCGAGAATCTGTGGTTTTTTCTATGCCAAAGGAATTGCGCGTTTCTTAAGAGCAGCTGCCCCCTATTAATATCTTTGATACCAATAAGACGGAAACCAATCCTGCGATAACGCATTATCCGACAAGCTTTCAGCAATCACTTCGCCGCCCACCAGTGGAATACCTAAAATACTATTATTACTGTCTTTGCGTAAATGCAGACTCACGCCAGCCAGGCTGGTATTTTGCAATGCTCTGCTGCGATCGGTTCTGAGCTCCACTGAGTCATTGTGATTTAGATCATAAATGGCATTGGAGGTATAAAGATTTAAAGCGTAAATACGTGAAGTCCCTTGCACCACTGCGCATTGGCTGCCTGCGACAGTGCTGGGTGTATAAGTGGTGAAATAAACGTTGTTATTAAAGGTCACGCTTTTGCCAGAAGTTTTTTCTCCTGCATTGGCGAGATTAATTTTCCAGCCTTTGCTGGTTGCAGTTAATTTATTAGCCGTGGTTGTTGCGCTGCTCGTAAGATCCGTGAGGTTTGAATCTGTTACTGCTGTTGGGTAACTGCTGGGTTTATTCAGCGGCGTTGTTATTACATAGAAGCGATTATTGACCACTGTGCTGAGCGGCAGTTCTGTATTGCCCGAGCCAATGGTCAGCGCTAAAAAGCGAGTGCCGCTGTCATCTATGGCTAATGCCACATCGGGTGTATTAAAAAATACTCGAGTGTTTGGTAAGTTTTCGGAGTTTCCCTCTCTATCACCCAGCTGAGCAATACGGCCACCGGTAATATTGGCTGTTGTGGTGGTGCTGGTGTCAATATCAAAGCGCCAAATTTGGCCACCTAAATCACTGGCATAAAACTGATCGGCTAAACCATCACTGTTAGTGTCGATGACATTGATATCCCCAGGAATGGGAAACAGCATATTCCCATCGGTGAAATTGGCACTTGTCGAGCTTGTTTTACTGGCTTTCCAAATTAAGGAAAAATCATCCGCATCGACCATGAAAATTGCATTACCTCGATGTTTTTGGTTACTGTTGTCACTACTGCTCCATGGCGCAGTGTCCCAGTCGGTCTTGAAATCCAGGCCGTAATCAAAACCTATACCGTAACCGCCACCAAAAATTAAGACATCTTTAACGCCGCCATTATAAGAAATGCGCGTTTTTACTGGTGTTGACCAGGTTTCTCCCAATTCGTCATAGGAAGTTGAAGTGTCACTCGGAAGGGTCACTAGATTGCTGGGTTGATCTGGATCGGTAATATCTATCACGTAGTAATGGCTTTTTTCTGTTGCGGGATTTTGACCTGCTGTGTAGGTGTGTTCCCCTCGTCGAGCGCCGGTGATGAAATACATTCTATCCGCTGATGCGTCCAGAATACCGTTGTTGTTAGTATCCTTTAACCAAGTCATGGGTGTGCCATCCAAACCATAAACATGATGGTAACCGTTAAGCGCTGCATTCGATATGACTGAATTGTTATAATAGGTCAGTAGATTTGGCAGTAATTTTTTTGAAATCAATCGATATTTTTCTACGCCAGTACTTAAATCGACAGCATGTAAAAAACCATCATTGGTGCCGAAATATGCGCGTTGTCGGTTATTACTATAATTAACGACCACCGGTGTTGAATGAATAATATCGTAGATCTGTTTGCGTGATTCTGTTGTGTTGTTATTGCTATTAATATCATCCACATCTTTGCCATAGGCCCAATCAATAATTTTATCGATGGTCGCATTGGTAAGATTATTATCTTCCAAATCACTGCCACTGATTAAAGAATTATTGCTGCTTGTTTTCGGCAGTTGAATGGGATTTTGTGGGCTGCTGCTGGAAGGTGATATATCATAATAAACATGCCCGGTTAAATCATTGGGTTGATTTGCTGCTACGCCACCTAATGAAATATCACTCCCATCATTGCTTGACCAAAAACTACGGCTATCGGATTTTATTTTTCCGTTTTCATCGATTGCTTTTTTCAATTCTTTGTCGCGGATGGTTAACTCAGTGTCATTGCCTGTGCCACGGGCTAATTGATATTTCTTTAAATTACCTAACCAGCGGGTGAATGGACGCTCCGGTAAAAATAACGGATACAGCAATGAATTATCCCCAGCGGCTAGGCCGGAATAGGGTGTGACTGTCGACAAAATACTGCTAGCGCATTGAGTTGTGTTATCAGCTGACACACCATAAATATCAATATCATCGGCAACGGCGTGATTGAATAACGCGCTCAATATCGTTAAGAGCATGATCTTGGTTAAAGTGGTTGTTAGTTTTTTCATAGCGCTGATCCGTTTGTGTTTCGGTTACCAAGTATTTTCTATGACGCCATTCTGAGTTCTTTTGCGTAATCCCGTTTGATCCAGCGCGTAAGTATAATCATTGTTCATAGCAGTGCTGGCAATGGGTGTTGCGCTGATACTGTAGGCATCATTGTTGGTAGTATCGATGGTTAGGCTTAAGGTGTAGAACTTAGTGGGGCTTTCTAAGGGCGCTTGATTAGGAAACCAAGCATCGTCGCCGCTACCGATAGGCATGTTGTAATTGCTGTGACCGGCGCGATATTTTTCCAGTGTGGCTGCCATTTGTAATAGTGCTGATTGCGCTTCTGCCCGGTGGGCAGTGCGTACATGTTCCTGATATTTAGGGATAGCAATTGAGGATAAAATACCAATGATGACAATGACAATCATCAGCTCCACTAAACTGAAAGCTGCTGCGTAGTGAGAAACTCTGAATTGATTGTTGTTCATGCTGATGCTCCTAATGCGTCGACTTTACATCTGATGTTAGTTAACGGTTAATCCGATATAACCGTGGGTGAGTTTGCCGGTTGCATCGCTGGTGGTAATATCTGAATTAATTCGAATGCTGCGATAGGCTAAATTAACGCTGCCAATAGAATAGCCCGGTACTAAAGTATTGCCTGAGCTTGCACTGATGGAGGCGCCATTGGTGCAGCTGACTTCTGGGCCTTGTTGTTGACCGCCTTGGGCTTTGGCTCGATTTAAGGCTCGATTGATACAGTCGGTATCCGCCAAAGTTTGCTGATTTTTAGCTTCCGCTAATTGCAATGCATTGTCTCGTTCAGCCCAGTGATTGACCAATCGGTTGGTGGTAATCGCATTGGTTGCGCCGGTGAGTGCCAGAATGGACATAAGCAGTAAAATGACTAAACCTACGATTAAAACAACGCCATTTTGTCGATGAGGTAGCGTGGGTGAAATGGAGTGCAGCATATTCATCTCTCTTACAACGCATTACGTAATTGTACGGTGAGATTCAGGGGTTTTCGTAAATAGCGAGCGCCACTGCTTGTGTAGTCGTCTGCTGTAATGGTGCTTCCTGCAATGACATAATCGCTTGTATCGTTGGCAGGCAGAATGGTAGTTGTACTGGTCGCAATTAAACCGATGCGAACACTTTTCACTTGCGGCCAGTCAGTGACATGGTTTGCATCCACATAGCGGGTATCGCCCGTTGAGGAAGTAACTTCTCCATATTGAATTTTTAAAAATTCAATGCCTTCAATTAACAGCTCGGGTGCTTTGCCATTGCGGTAGCGATATAGACCATAAAGTGGTGGTTGCCCATCCGGGCGTTCATGAGTATCTGCGACAAAAAAAACATCCACTAACGCTTGTCGAATCTCTGCATTTTGTCTGAAGGTTTGACTCAAATTATCACTGATATTTGCGGGTGTATTATGGCTTAATTGATTGTTGTTATTGGCTGTGACGGCAAATAATACGGCATTATTGCAGTCACTAAGGGTTGCCCAGTCACCTTCAGCGAAGTCTACAGCGGGAGGGTTGTTAGGGTCGCTAATTGTTATGACATCGCTGGCACTGGTCATGTCTGCTGTAAGTAAACCTACATGTTGTTCTGCATGATAGATACTGACCAGGTCACTGTTGGTTCTGGGTATGACGGTGTTTCCCGTGGTGTCTTTTAAGCCTTGTTTTAAGTTCGTTAGATAGGAAAAAGTGGGTGCTGGTAGCCACTCATTTGCAGCGTTGATCTGGTAACCGCGCAATGCTTGATTGTCTAACGGCGCATTACTATTACCTAAGAGGAAATTGGTTATTAAAACCGATGTGGCGCTTGCTTGGTTTTGAAAAGATGAAGGCTTGGCGCACCCTTCAAATCCTCGATAACGAAAGGTATCGCTGAGTTGATCCAAGGCAAATTGACCCACATCCTCTATTTGATTTTGTGCCTCATTCCAGCTTTGGTTTTTCCGGCTATTACTGAGAATTTGAATAATTCCGGTGAGTAAACCAATGCTGAGCGCCACAGCAATCATGACTTCTATGAGGGAGTATCCGTTTTGTTGATGGCGCTGCTGTATAGATTGATATGACATAGATTGGTTTGCTCAAGGTTGGACTTGAATGGTGGTACTCACAGTGGCAGATCGAGCATTAGCCAATTGTTGCCAGCTGGAATCTGTCCAAGATATCGTGACTAGATAACTACCCTCTGTTTGTTTGGTTAGTGTGCCGGTGCCTTGAGGTAAGGTGCGTACTGCTGCAGCCCAAGTTAATAAATCGTGCGTCGCAAGTTGAGTGCTAGTGCAAGATTGACGGGTGCAATCGGTTGGATTGTCTGTGAGGCTTTCTGTGGCAATGCTGCCGTTACTGCTGCCATTCAGATAAGCCGAGGCTTTAACGCCAGGCACATTCGCGCGCATTCGCTCACTTAAATCAGCCAAAATACGCAGTGCTTCTGCTTTATGATAATTGGTTTGATTGGACGCAAGGGTTGATGTTTGCAGTGCAGTTGCACCGAGCAATCCAACGGACAGCACAATCACCGCAACCAATAGCTCGATTAATGAGAAACCTGGTTGAGCATGAATGGGTATGGTCTTGTGAGGCATCATCAGCACTCTCTATTTTATTGTGGAGATTGGAGTCTTGGTCGGCCCAGAGCATTAATCACGATGCGTAAACTGCTTGGGTGGTCAGTGTCAAAAGGGCATTGACCCTTGTCATTGACTTGATCCTTACGGCACAAAATGATGCTGTGTTCCGTCCAGCTTGTTAGCAAAGTTCCATTTTTTCGAAAGCGGAGAAAGGGGCTGTCGGTCTCTATGGCGACAGAGTTAGATACGTCTTCACCTCGACGCAGGATAATGCCATTTGTCTCTGTTGGTAATAATCTCTGTCCTACTAACCAGCCATGACTCCAATCCTTCTGTGAACCATTACATGTGGTACTGGCAGCGTTTTGTATGGGACAGAGCTCGACAGGTCCGTCTATGTTATTTCCAATGGAGCGGTTTCTAGCAAAGAGAATTGCACTCACCAGATTGTTTGCTGCGGCGGTCACGCGGGCATTGCGAATTTGGTTTTCAAAGCTGGGTACTGCAACCGCCAACAAAATAGCGCTAATGGAAATAGCTGCCATGACTTCAATCAAACTAAAACCGGAGGGGGATTTTTTACTACGCATACTTCAGTTGTAGATGAGTTTTTCGCTGGGAGGGTATGTATTGGGATGGTTTGGCCTGTTTTCCAGATAAATGGCAGCATGGGGCAGAATACTTTGACTAATGCGCTATCATGGCATTGCATTTTGATGTCAAATAAGAAAAAATCCGGATCGCTCAAAGGGAATTTGAGTCGATATTTGGATTCTATTACCTATGGATTAGGACAAGGATATGTCACCTCATCAAATACAAGCTCATTCCTTTTGTTATCTTGGCACTGCTTTTCTTGCTGGCGCGACCTTGATAGAAGTCTCCGTTGCCTTGTTGATTTTTAGTGTAACAGCGCTGGGCTTGATTAATTTGCAACAACGAGCGCTTGAAACCACTCAATATGCCGTTTGGTACAATCAGGCTGTGGTATTGGCTGCGGATGCCGTCGAGCGTATCCGCGCAAATCCTACTGCGCAGGCTAGCTACAGAGGCAAGTGGCAATCAGGTTCGTCAACTGCATGTACTCAAGCAAGCAACGCCTGTTCAGCCACACAATTAGCTCAAGCAGATATGGCGCAATTACTGGTTCAAGCACGCATACAATTGCCAGAACCTCAAATTGAGGTGGCTACTTGTGGGGATGCCAACTGTGTTCAAATTACTTGGCACAATGCAGTAATAGAAGAGGCGTGTCGTGGCGATGCCCATGAGCAAAATTGTGTTGCCATGAGTTTCTAGGAATGAAGCTTTTATCTCGTGGTGTGACCTTGGTTGAATTATTGGTTGCCACTGCTATTGCATTGCTTTTATGTGCTGCGGTCACCACTTTGTTCGCAAATAATATACAAACAAATCAGATGCAGCGTGCTTTGGCTGAAGTAAACGAGTCGGTGCAATTTACTTCTGGTTTTATGAAGCACGAATTTGAGATGGCCGGTTTTCCAAATGCTGAATTAATTCCTCAACCGATTGATTGGTCGCGTTCTTTTGATGATAAATTATTTGATCAAGTGGCGGTACGACGTCAACCAGCACCGAATGACTATAACTGCATTGGTTCTGAATTTGATACCAGCACGCAGATTTATATTACTGTTTTTAAAATCAAATCTAATACGCTTTATTGTCAAATATTCGATTCAACGGGCAAGGAAGTTTTAAATCCACAAGCACTGATTGTCGGGATAGAAGGTTTTCAAATCACCTATGGTGTGGAAGTTTTATCTGATGTGGATCGCAGTAAAATAGGAACGGTTTTTATTCCAGCGCGTGACATAGATTCAACGCATCATCGTGTTGTTGCGGTGCGCATTCATTTAGCACTTCAAAGTACTCAGCAAGACAATGCAGCTCATATTGTTCATCGAACGGTAGAATGGACTTTGCCGTTAAAAAATGTACCGAAAATTATCGGTGTCATGACTGTATAAAACGAGAAAGGAAGCTGTTGTGAAGGTTGTAAAACAATTACGTGCTGATTTAGGTAGTGTATTGCCTTTGGTATTAATTTTAATAACGCTGACAACTGTAACAGCAACAGAATCACTGCGTAGTGGATTGATGCAATTGAATATGACCCATCAGCGTTTTGTTTGGGCGCAAGCAGAGCAAGCAATGCAATCGGCGATTGATTGTGTATTAACACATTTAGACAAGCAAACATTGCTGAATTGGATGATCTATACGGGTTCCCATCCTAATCTGACTGCAACGACTGCTGGGCAAACAGTTTCTGGTTGTGCGACGACCTATACGACAGACATTCAATATCATCAATTTAACCAATCGCCTGCGCAAACTTATACCGAATATATGGGTGATGTGGCGGGCTCTATTACCATTTCGAATGTGGAATATTTTCATCGTTATCAATTTCAAACTTGGGCTTTGGGGCAAGCTTCAACCCATGATTCTGTTGCGATGCAAGTGGTTCAAGGCTGGGAAATATTATTGCCGAAAGATGTGAGTTTCCCGCAAGCATCAGAGAATCTAACAACGGCATTAGTGAGGACTTTATATTGGCGTATCATCGAATAGATCATGAAGGAGGAGATGGGTGATGGATAACCGATTACGTTCAGGTTTTAGTTTATTAGAGCTCTTATGTGTGTTGGCAATTATGGGCATTTTAGCGACTTTGTCGATTCCTGCTTATCAAGATCATTTGCATCGAGGGTATCGTGAGCAGACCAAAGCATTATTATTAAATGCGGTTAGTGCGTTATCAAAATTAACATTGCAAACACCCACAGGTGTGTTGCCTGCGGAGATTGAATCTACCCGTGATCTTTGGTCGCCTGATTCCGAGTTGTATGATTTCAGTTTAACTCGGATGGAAGACGGTGCTTTTCAATATTGGTTAGCTGCGATACCTAAATCAGAAGGTCGACAAATGGGTAATGGTGCTTTGACTTTAACCAATACTGGATTGGGTTGTTGGCATCAAAATCAAGATGAAATAACTAACATTGATTGTGATGGGGTGAATGATCATCCTTGGTGATTACGATTGGGATCGTAAGGTGTTGGATCCAGTTTTGGTTTGCGATTTAATAATAAATCAGCTAACAAACCGCTGGATGCTGGCGCTAAAGTGAGTCCGTTGCGAAAGTGTCCGGCGTTCATCCACACATTATCGTAGTCTGACAGTCGGCCAATATAAGGAATTCCTTCAGGTGCATAGGGACGTAATCCTGCCCACTGCGCTTCAATCGATGCGTGAGCGAGTTCAGGGCAAATATATTGAGCGATACTAAAAAGTTTTTCCTTTGCCGATGCAGTGGTTGTTTTTTTAAATTGGCAGTTTTCAAGTGTGCTGCCTACTAAAATTCGTCCATCTTTTCTTGGAATTAAATAGTGATCTTTGTGCAGAATAATAGAGTTAAACAGAAATTTTTTGGGATGCATCACTAACATCTGACCTAAGACGGGTTTAATGGGTAATGCATAACCTAACAAAGGCTGTAGTAATGGTGCGCTCCAAGCGCCGCTACAGAGAATGACTTGGTCGCAATTAATTTTTTCTTGCACTGTTGTTAATTGAGTGATTTTTCGTTGTGTAGAGGGTTGCAAGGGTTGAACGGTTTGATTTTCTAAGAGCGTGATATTGGGAAAAGTGGACAGTGTTTTTAATAAGGATTGCAATAATCTTGGATTGCGCACCTGAGCAATCGTCGGGAGTAATAAACCTTGCTGAAAAGCATTTGTATTTATGTGCGGATAATTTTTCTGTAGTAATTCTGACGACAGAATTTTTGCTTCCCAACGCACAGTTTTCGGCATGGTTTGCGCCCATTCAATTGAATGGTTATTTATTTCTGAATTGAGTGATAATAAACCACAGATTAAATATTCTGGATCGATGCCACTGGATTTATATAACTGTTCAATTAAAAGGGGATAAC
>JAHFSE010000192.1 GCA_023265895.1 Gammaproteobacteria bacterium | reverse complement strand
CCACTGGATTTATATAACTGTTCAATTAAAAGGGGATAACGTATGAATGAATCGTGAAGTAATGGTTCGAGTGCGTTGGGTAAAGTCCAGGGTTGTAACGGCGATAAAATGCCGCCGCCCGCCCAAGAAGATTCTCGACCTGCGTGTTGTTGATCGATGATTAAAATGCGTGCATGGGTGTGGGCCAATTCATAGGCCGTCAGTAATCCCATAATGCCCGCACCGACGATGACAAAATCATAATTCAGCATGGGTGATGACTCTTAATAGCTTGCTATTTCTGTGAAACATGCGAAGGAGCAGTGTCAGTATGTGAGTCGATCATTGTAGAAGGAATATATGCCTATTACAGCATAAATATGCAAATTTTATCAAACGCCCCCTAACCCCCTCTTCATCTGAAGAGGGGGGAAATAGAAAGCAACCTCCCCTCTTTTTTTAAAGAGGGGCAGGGGGAGTTAAATTTATTATTTCCAGTCCTCAAGTGTGATGAGTATAGATGGATGAAAACTATTAAATATAGATTTGGATTTTCGCTCATTGAAGCATTGATTATTATGTCGCTGATCGTGGGTATTGCCGTTTGGTCGGTTTCTATTTTTAGTGATTTATGGCAAAAACAACAAGCCGATCATGTGACGGAAACAATTCGTGGTGTGTTGGGTCGAGCGCGGCTTTATAGTATGACTTATGGTCAGTCCGTTGTCGTTTGCGGTATTGAGAAAATCAATAATGTTGAAACTTGCAGTCGTGATTGGTCCAAAAAAATGATGACTTTCATTGATCAAAATGGGGATAAACAATTATCTGATGGAGAGACTCAATTAGAAAATATTATTTTATTAGCCCACGACTCTGTGGATCAAGTTTTAAAAAATAAGTCAGCTTATTTTTCCTATCGAAAAAATGGCATACTCAGCGCCAGTGCCGCCAGTATATTTTATTGCCCGAATACAACAGACATTCGTTATAGAAGAAAAATTATTATTAATGTAACGGGTCGGGTGCGGATTGAAAAGGAAGCCGCAATCACACCGAGTGATCCTTGCTAATTCACTCTTCTTCCAGGTGCGTATCAATGCCTAATTTTTTGAGTCGATAACGTAGTGATCGAAAAGTCATGCCCAGCCGTTTTGCAGCGGTGGTTCGATTCCAATGAGTGGCTTCCAAGGTTTTTATAATGACTTCTTTTTCAATGTCGGATAAATAAGTTTCCAGTGATTGAGTGTGAGCTTGTTGCACCGCATCCTGTGAAACCAGGGTTGCTGAAGCAGTTGTCATGGTGGGTAACTGTAGATGCTCGGGTAGAATAATTTCTGTATCACACAAAGTCAGTGCGCGTTCGAGAATATTTTCCAGTTCTCTCACGTTGCCAGGGAAATAATAATTTTCTAATGCTCGATAGGCTGCATCAGAAAGTTTTGGATATTTGGATAAATGCCAATTTTTAGCAAGTCGTTGGAGAAAATATTCTGTTAAGGGATGAATGTCTTCGATACGTTGTCGTAAGGGTGGCACCCAAATTTGAATGACATTAATGCGATAAAACAGATCTTGTCTGAATAAATTTTCCTGGACTAATTGTTGAAGATTTTTATGAGTTGCAGAGACAATGCGCACATCTACTGAAATTTCTTTCGCTTCACCAATGGGGCGAATTTGTTTCTCTTGAATGGCGCGGAGTAATTTGACCTGCATTGCCAAGGGTAAATCCGCTACTTCATCGAGAAATAAAGTGCCGCCTTGTGCGGCTTGAAAAAGACCACGATTGTCTTCAATGGCACCGGTAAAACTGCCTTTTTTGTGGCCGAAAAATTCACTTTCCATGAGTTCAGAGGGAATTGCACCGCAATTGACCGGTACAAAGGGGCCATTTTTGCGTGCGCTTAAATAATGAATCATTCGAGCGACCAGTTCTTTGCCTGAGCCGGATTCTCCGCTGATATAAACCGGTGCTTGGCTGCGTGCTAATCGATGAATTTGCTGTTCTAGTTGTTGTAATGCCGGTGAGTGACCGATGAGTTGTAAGGGTAGCGTAGTTGTTTCTGTAGCATGATCGAGTTGTAATGCTTTTTCAATAATCGTTCTGAGATGGGTGAGGTCGACGGGTTTAGAAATAAAATCAAAGGCGCCGGCTTTTAATGCTTGAATAGCAAAATCAATGCTGCCATGGGCTGTAATAATTGCGATGGGCATTTGAGGTTTGTGTTTTTGCACGTAATTTACCAGCTCAATGCCGTTGCCATCGGGAAGCCGCATATCCGTGAGACATAATTGATAATGGTTTTGTTGGAGTCTCTGGATGGCGACTGTTAGATTTTCTGCTGTATGGGTGGTGAGCTGCATGCGTCGCAGGGTAATTTCAAGCAGTTCTCGAATATCGGGCTCATCGTCAACAATGAGAACATCTATTTTTCTAGCAGCATTTTTTTCTATCGGCATAACAGGCTCTTGAATTGGGGTTAGGTACGACCAGGATGAGAGAAAGTGATGCGGAAACAACAGCCTGGTTGATCATTTAGGATATGCGTTAATAAA
>JAHFSE010000090.1 GCA_023265895.1 Gammaproteobacteria bacterium | reverse complement strand
GTCAGCGCATGTTGCTCCATTTACAGCGCTTGCCATTGATTCTTAGCCAGACTAGACTAATGAGGTTGTGTTTATCGGAGATGTTATATGCAAGTCAATATGTTAGAAGCTAAATCGAACCTATCTCGCTTGGTAGATTTTATCGAACAGGGTAAGGAGGGTGAAATTATTATTGCGAGAAATGGTAGGCCAGCAGCTAGATTAGTCGCTATTCCTGATGTTCCACTAGGACGGCGATTGGGTGTAGCCAAAGATCTATTTGATGTTCCTGATAATATCGATGCACATAATGCAGAGATAGCTTGTTTGTTTTTGGAGCAGCCGCTTTGAATTTTTTGTTAGATACTCATGTGGCATTGTGGGCAATTACTGACAGTCCTCGATTATCAGCTAAAGCACGGGAATTTATTTTGGCGCCGCGCAGCATTATTTGGATCAGTTCAGTTACGGTATGGGAAATTGCTATTAAACATAGTTTAGGTCGAGGTGATATGCCGATTTCTGGTGAAAAGGCTGTCCAATATTTTCGTTTAGCAGGTTATCAATTTATTGCCATTGAGCCGGAGCATGCTGCGATGGTAGAGAAATTATCCAAACATCACCAAGACCCCTTTGATCGTCTTTTAGTTGCCCAAGCATTAGTCGAACCTATGCATTTATTGACGCATGATGAAATGGTTGCTCGCTATAGCGATACTATCGAATTAATTTAATCTTCTATTTTCTACCATATTTCTTTTCACTGAATTCAGGTAAACTCGCCGCTCTTTTATTTTTGTCTTCCACCTCAAAGTATTTTTACCACCGTGACTTATTGCAAAAAAATCCGTAATTTTTCCATTATCGCCCATATTGATCATGGTAAATCCACCTTGGCTGATCGATTTATTCAGCTGTGTGGCGGTTTGACCGAGCGTGAAATGAATGCTCAAGTGCTCGATTCAATGGATCTAGAGCGTGAGCGGGGTATTACCATCAAAGCCCATAGCGTCATGCTGAATTACCCAGCAAAAGACGGCATTACTTATCAATTAAATTTTATTGATACTCCGGGCCATGTGGATTTTACCTATGAGGTTTCTCGTTCATTAGCAGCTTGTGAAGGTGCTTTATTAGTCGTAGATGCGGGGCAAGGGGTAGAAGCTCAGTCTGTGGCAACTTGTTATACCGCGATCGAGCAAGGCTTGGAAGTTTTGCCGGTGTTAAACAAAATCGATTTGCCGCAAGCAGAGCCTGAACGGGTCATTGAGCAAATTGAAAATATCATCGGTATTGATGCTCAAGAGGCTTGTCGAGTGAGTGCAAAAACAGGGTTAGGGGTACCGGAATTATTAGAGGAATTAGTCGCTAAAATTCCACCGCCAGAAGGGGATCCTGCGGCGCCACTTCAAGCTTTAATTATTGATTCTTGGTTTGATAATTATTTAGGGGTGGTGTCTTTGGTGCGCGTGAAGCACGGCCATTTACGCAGTGGTGATAAAATTCTAATTAAATCCACTGGCCAATCTCATAAGGTAGATAGCCTCGGTGTATTTACGCCAAAGCGATTAGAAACCCATACATTACAGGCGGGTGAAGTTGGATTTGTCGTCGCTGGCATTAAAGATATTTTTGGTGCGCCAGTGGGCGATACCATTACCCATGCGCAAGGCGCCGATCAGGTCGATATATTACCTGGTTTTAAAAAAATTAAACCGCAAGTATATGCGGGATTATTTCCCATCAGTGCGGATGACTACGAAGCCTTTCGTGAAGCTTTGGCAAAACTCACCTTAAATGATGCTTCTTTATTTTACGAGCCAGAAACTTCTGAGGCCTTAGGGTTTGGTTTTCGTTGTGGTTTTTTGGGTATGCTGCACATGGAAATTATCCAAGAGCGGCTGGAACGCGAATATGATTTAGATTTAATTACCACGGCACCCACCGTGGTGTATGAAATTTTGCGTACTGATGGCAGTATTTGTTATGTAGATAATCCCACCAAATTACCTGTTGTTAATCTGATTGCTGAAATTCGTGAGCCCATTGCCGAAGCCAATATTTTAGTGCCGCAAGAATTTCTCGGTAATGTCATTACGTTGTGTATCGACAAACGGGGCGTGCAAAAAAGTTTGCTTTATGTAGGCAGCCAAGTTTCTTTAACCTATGATATACCCATGAGTGAGGTGGTCTTAGATTTCTTTGATCGTTTGAAGTCTGTCTCTCGTGGTTTTGCTTCCTTGGATTATCATTTTATTCGTTTTGAATCCAGCGATCTGGTCCGCATTGATATTTTAATTAATAGCGAAAAAGTAGATGCGCTGGCTTTAATTGGTCATAGATCCCTATCGCTTTATCGTGGTCGTGCGGTGACTGAAAAAATGAAAGAATTAATTCCTCGGCAAATGTTTGATGTCGCTATTCAAGCAGCGATTGGCAATCAAATTATTTCTCGCCAAACGGTTAAAGCATTACGCAAAAATGTCATTGCAAAATGTTATGGTGGTGATGTGTCCCGTAAGCGTAAGCTATTAGACAAGCAAAAAGCAGGGAAAAAACGCATGAAACAAGTGGGCAAAGTTGAAATTCCCCAAGATGCCTTTTTGGCTGTGTTGAAGGTGAAATAACCGAATGAACTATTTAAAGAGCGATAGCAAATGGATATAGATTTTTCTTTAGTATTGGTTATTTTAGTTTTAATCTGTGGTCTGGTTGCGCTATTGGATCGTGTTTATTTGATTAAAAAAAGACAGCTGGCCGTAACGCAATATCAATCTAGCATGAATGATGCGCCTCATGCCGATAGGATTCAAAAGCTTCAACAAGAGCCGCTATGGATTGAATATTCCAAGTCTTTTTTTCCCGTTTTATTACTGGTTTTATTATTAAGATCTTTTTTACTAGAACCCTTTACCATTCCATCGGGTTCCATGTTGCCTACTTTACGGGTAGGTGATTATATTTTAGTAAATAAATATAGTTATGGACTGCGGTTACCGGTGATTGGCACCAAAATTCTGACTTTAGGTGCGCCGCAGCGCGGTGATGTGATGGTTTTTCGTTATCCTGAAAATCCAAGAATTAATTACATCAAACGGGTTGTGGGTTTACCTGGAGACAGAATTGTCTATTACAATAAAAAACTCACGATTAATGGTCAGCCATTGCACTATAAACTGATTGCGCAAACCTTAGAAAAACAGGTGTGGCAAGAACAGTTAGGCGATGTGAATCATGAAATTTGGAATTTTAGACAAATTGATTTAGGGATTGAAGGACAATGGATTGTACCAGTCAATCAGTATTTTATGATGGGTGATAATCGCGATAATAGTCGTGATAGCCGCGTTTGGGGCTTTGTACCAGATCATAATATTGTTGGGAAAGCATTTGCGGTTTGGATGTATAAACCTAAATGGATTCCTAGCTTTGATCATAATGGATTTATTAATGCAATACACAAATAAGGAGTGAATCGTATGTTATCTATTGCGAACCGATCGTTTAAATTGACGAATGGCGTGCGTGGTTATGGTCTAGTTGGAATTGTGTTTAGCGTTGCAATGTTTGTATTTGTTGTTTATTTAACGCTTAAGATTAGCAGCCTTTACTATGATTCATTCGTCATTCATAAAGAAGTCTCTCATTTAGAACAGCGTAAAAAAGAAAGCAATTTAGGTTCCGCAGAAGAGCTACAAAATTATTTAAAACGTCAGTTTGAGATTGGCAATATTCAAGGTATAAAACCTGATAGCGTCAGTGTTGTTTATAATCCAACGACTAATGCCTATGATGTGAAAGTTGCTGTGCAGGAGCGGGCTCATATTGTCAGTAATTTATTTTTAATGTTAGATATTAATGAAATCACTTCGGTGCCTCGAGGTGAATAATGAGGCGCGACTTTGTGCTTTATCTCGTCATTTAGGATGTGAATTTAAGCAACAAGATTTATTGCAGTTAGCTTTGATTCATCGAAGCTTTCATGGCCAAAAAAATAATGAACGTTTAGAGTTTTTGGGTGATGCCATTTTAAATTTTGTGATTGCGGAGGTGTTATATGAACGCTTTCCGCAAGCACAAGAAGGTCAGCTCAGTCGGTTGCGAGCAGAACTAGTCAGCGGTGCTTCGTTGGCTGAATTAGCCAAACGCTTTGAATTAGGGCAGTACCTTTATTTAGGTGCTGGCGAATTAAAAAGTGGTGGTCATAGGCGTAATTCAATTTTAGCTGATGCTTTTGAAGCGATTATTGGCGCCTTATATTTAGACCAAGGATTATCAATCTGTCAATCCATTGTGTTGCGTTGGTTTACTGACAAACTTGAATCTGTTCATCTTGATATTTCAAAAGATCCTAAAACAACTTTGCAAGAAAAATTACAAGCATATCAATTACCGCTACCTCTCTATGAAGTTGAAAATATCGTGGGCGATGCTCACAATCAAATTTTTAACGTCGTTTGCCGAGTACAAAAAATTAGCTATGAAACTCGTGGTCAAGGTACTTCACGACGTCAGGCCGAGCAGCAAGCAGCACAACATTATTTAAAATGGTTGGCAACACAAGATATAAAGAAGTGGGTATAAATGACGGATACTGAATTAATGAAAGCGATACATTGTGGCACTATTGCTGTGGTGGGTCGCCCTAATGTAGGTAAATCGACCCTTATCAATCATTTGTTAAGTCAAAAGATTTGTATTACTTCACGGAAACCACAAACCACTCGACATTCCATGATGGGTGTATTAACTCGTGATCAGTGCCAGATGATTTTTGTCGATACGCCTGGTCTACATCAAAAGGCGCCCAAAGCCATTAATCGTTATATGAATCGTGCAGCTTCTCGAGCGCTACATGACGTGGATTTAATTGTATTTGTGATAGAAGCCAATCGTTGGATTGATGAGGATCAATGGATCTTTGAAAAAATTAACCAACAAAAAATTCCCACTTTGTTAATTGTTAATAAAGTCGATAAAATAAAAGATAAAGGCGTGTTATTCCCTTATTTACAGCGTTTAGAAGCGCTGCAATTTTTCGTCGAAATTGTGCCTATTTCTGCGCTAAAAAAACAAAATCTTGATTGTTTATTAGATCAAATTGAAGCGCATTTACCCGAAGGCGAATTTTTATTTGATGAGGATCAATTAACGGATCGATCACAAAAATTCTTAACGGCAGAAATTATTCGTGAAAAAATTCTGCGGCAAACCGGCCAAGAAGTACCTCATGAATTAACGGTGACCATTGAATCCTTTCAATGGAAAGAAAAAGTGTGTCATATTTCTGCGGTATTGTGGGTTGAGCGAGATACGCAAAAAGCCATTGTCATTGGTCATCAAGGTCAAAGACTAAAATTGGTTGGTCAACAAGCACGACTAGATATTGAAAAATTAATAGATGGAAAAGTCATGCTCACTTTATGGGTGAAAGTGAAAAAAGGGTGGAGCGATTCCGATAAAGCGCTACAAGGTTTTGGATATGTGGAATAAGATGTATTAGCTCAGACTTGATCTGACAGTTGTCGATTTTTCTTCTCCCTCTGCCTCATCCTTCGCGCCTTAGCCTGCGCTCTTTTTGCCTCAGTCTCAGTTAATTTTCTAGATTCCCGCCTGCGCGGGAATGACACGGCTGAGCCCGAAATACTTCGCCAGAATTTTTGAAGCATTACCCGTTATTTTATTCCGCCTCATCAAATTTATTTTCAATTAAAGCTTTGATTTGGGCATGGGCGTTAGCTTCATCAGCCCCATCAATCATTAATTCAACGGTCGAACCTTGTTTGGCGGATAACATCATCACGGATAAAATACTTTTGGCATTCGCCGTTTTATTGTCTTTGCTGAGGGTGATTTCAGCATCAAAGCGAGTGGTGATATTCATTAGTTTTGCTGCAGCACGGGCATGGAGCCCTAATTTATTAATAATGGTCAAGGTATCTTTAATCATGCTAATCCAATTGTCGATGTCTGACTTGAACGTAAGAAAATTTAGCTTCAAAGAAGGCGGCTAATTGTTCCGAAAAAAATACCGAGCGATGCATGCCGCCAGTGCAACCTATGGCTACCGTCATATAGCTACGATTATTTTGTTCAAAACGCGGTAACCAATGATCTAGAAATTGAATAATATCGGTGAGCATGTTCTGCACTTGTGATTGAGATTTCAAAAATTCTACTACGGGTTGATCTAATCCACTAAGATGACGTAATTGTGGTACCCAATAGGGATTGGGTAAGCAACGGACATCAAAGACTAAATCTGCCTCTGGCGGTAAACCATGTTTGTAGCCAAAACTGTAAAATAATACCGCCATTCTGGGTTGTGCTTCACCATAGACTTTACGTTTAATAAAGTCGCGTAATTGATGTAAGCTCAAATAGCTGGTATTCACTTTAATGCCAGCCCTACGCTCTATGGGTTCTAGGATTTTTTGTTCTAATGTCAGCGCTTCAGTGAGTGAAATTTGTTTGTTAGTAATAGGATGTTTGCGCCGAGTTTCGCTGTAACGTTTAAGCAGGGCTTGGTCATCGGCATCAAGGTAAATAATTTTATATTGAACTTGTTGTGTGGCCAATTGTTCGAGCATTTGATCGAGATGTACAAGTTGCGAGCTGACATTGCGGGCATCAACGCCGACGGCGACTTGCATTGGGCCTTCCGATGCCGTGCGCACTTCGGTGCGTAGTTGTTCAATCAAGTCAGGCAACAGTTTCACCGGAAGATTATCGACGCAGTAATAGCCGAGGTCTTCTAAGACATGAAGTGCGGTGGTTTTACCTGAGCCAGAACGTCCACTGACAATAATAAGTTTCATATTGGTTAGATCGCTAGTGATGAACTGTCATACCATTCACTCTAGAGTAGCAGAATCTTCGCTATGACACCTATCGACATTTTCAGTGGGAAGTCCAATTATAAGCGCCTTGTTATTTTTTCTCGAAAGCCGGCAATTTTTTAGCAACACAGATTTTTTTTAAACGAGCAACTACCGGTAAACCTTGATGATAGGGCGGATAATCTTCACCTTGAATGAGTGGTGCAAGATAACGTCGTGCTGCGTCGGTGATATGGAAGCCGTTAGCACTGATAAATTCCTTTGGCATAACGCGTTCTTGATTGGCTACTTCAGCTAGAGGCACTTGATCAATATGCCATCGATAGGGGTGATCTGATTCACGGATCACAATGGGCATGACGGCATTATAGCCAGCAACTGCAAATTCAATCGCAGCTTTTCCTACCGCATAAGCTTGTTCAACATCCGTTGCTGAGGCGATATGACGGGCAGCCCGTTGCAAATAATCAGCAACGGCCCAGTGATATTTGTAGCCATGCTTTTGTTGTATTAGTTGAGCAAGATAAGGTGCAACACCGCCGAGTTGAACATGACCAAAGGCATCGCGGTTAGCGCCCTCGCTTAAGAATTTTCCGGAAGCATCGCGAGCGCCTTCTGAAACCACAATCACGCAATAACCTTGTGTTTCTACAGTGTGCTGAACCTGTTGTAAGAAAATATTTGCATCAAAATCTACTTCAGGAAAAATAATTAAGTGAGGCGGATCTGATGGGTTTTCTTGTGCTAAACCAGCAGCGGCTGCAATCCAACCTGCATGGCGACCCATAACTTCAAGAATAAATATTTTAGTTGATGTTTTGCACATGGAAGCAATGTCTAAACCTGCTTCACGGGTAGAGATAGCCACGTATTTAGCTACTGAACCAAATCCTGGGCAGTGATCCGTAAAGGGCAAATCATTATCAACGGTTTTAGGGATGCCAATACAGGTGAGTGGATAACCGAGTTCAGCACTGATTTGCGATACTTTATGCGCGGTGTCTTGTGAATCACCACCACCATTATAGAAAAAATACCCAATATTATGAGCGGCAAATACATCCACTAATCGTTGGTATTCTGCGCGATTATTGGTTAAGCATTTTAACTTATAACGGCAAGAACCAAAGGCGCCGCCGGGTGTATGTTTGAGTGCCGCTAATTGTTGGGGATCTTCTTGGCTGAGATCGATCAGCTCTTCGTGTAATGCGCCAAGAATGCCATTATTTCCTGCATAAATTTTATCAAAATATTGCGGATATTGAGCAGCTGTTTCGATTAATCCGCAAGCGGTGGTATTAATAACAGCAGTGACACCGCCTGATTGAGCGTAGAAAATATTTTTAGCTGACATGACATCTCTATCTAACAAAGAATGGAATAAGGTAAATTGCTGCGGCATGATAATCAATCTTTTGCTGAGCTGCTACTCTAAAGCAGTGATCAGTTTACAGTTTTTAATGTGAATAAAATGAACGGGAGTTTTTTGTGCATCTTCATATTTTAGGTATTTGCGGTACATTTATGGGCAGCTTAGCGTTATTGGCGCGAGAGCAGGGGCATCGAGTGACAGGTTGTGATGCGAATGTTTATCCACCTATGAGTACTCAACTACAAGCGCAGGGTATCGAATTAATCGAAGGTTATGATGTTGCGCAATTATCATTAAAACCAGATGTTTGGGTGATTGGTAATGCTTTATCTCGTGGTAATCCTTTGGTGGAAGCCATTCTTAATCATCGTTTGCATTATATGTCTGGGCCGCAATGGTTGGCCGAAACGATTTTGCCTGGTCGTTGGGTGATTGGTGTGGCAGGTACGCACGGAAAAACCACTACGACAACGATTGTTGCTTGGATTTTAGAGCAAGCAGGTTTGGCACCTGGATTTCTGATTGGTGGTGTGCCGCAGGGATTTCCCGTTTCTGCACGTTTGGGTAGTACGCCTTTTTTTGTGGTGGAGGCGGATGAATATGATTCAGCTTTTTTTGATAAGCGATCAAAATTTGTTCATTACCGACCCACTACTGCGATTCTGAATAATTTAGAATATGATCATGCGGATATTTTCCCTGATGTGGCCGCGATTCAAGCACAATTTAATCATTTGATACGCACTATTCCTGGAGCAGGATTAATTCTTTGTCCCCCGGAAGATCCTTATTTAGCAGAAGTTTTACAGCAAGGTTGCTGGACACCGGTAACGTATTTTTCTGCTCAATCTAATAGCACAGCAGAATGGCAAGTGCGTTTATTAGCAGCTGATGCTAGTCATTTTGAAGTATTGCATCAGGGGGAATTGCAAGGGCAAGTGCAATGGCGTTCAACGGGTATGCATAATGTTCATAATGCATTAGCGGCCTTATTAGCCGCTCGTCATGTGGGTGTTGCAATAAAAGTGGGTATTGAAGCGCTGAATCATTTTTCAGGTGTAAAGCGTCGAATGGAATTATTAGCTGAAGTTGCAGGGATTCGTATTTATGACGATTTTGCCCACCATCCAACGGCCATCGCAACTACCCTGGATGGTCTTTATCATCAACAGCAGCAGGGTCATCACGGGCGCATTATTGCTCTGATTGAACCACGATCTAACACCATGCGTTTAGGGGTGCATCAACAACAATTAGCCGAGGCGACTAAAGCTGCTGATGTGGTGTTATGGTTTAAAGCAGACAATGTTCAATGGGATTTAGCTGCGCAAGTGAGTGG
>JAHFSE010000191.1 GCA_023265895.1 Gammaproteobacteria bacterium | reverse complement strand
TTTTTTATTTAATCATCATCAAATATTGTTGAAAGCTTCTGAGAAGGTTTGAATGATATGTTGGTGCCCGGGGCCGGACTCGAACCGGCACGGATGTTACCATCCGAGGGATTTTAAGTCCCTTGCGTCTACCTATTTCGCCACCCGGGCATACTCTTTTTAGTGCAGCCAAATAAATTCAACCGCGCTATAACAAACAAATGGAGGCGGAGGTCGGAATCGAACCGGCGTACACGGATTTGCAATCCGCTGCATGGCCACTCTGCCACCCCGCCATAAAACGTGCTTTTTCTGTCATGCCCCCAAATATTTCAATGCTTTCAAATTTGAAAATTTCACCATTGAGCGAAAAATAGTTTCTGGTGAAATTACGGCAGGCTAGAGATCTAAATTTGGAGCGGGAAACGAGACTCGAACTCGCGACCCCGACCTTGGCAAGGTCGTGCTCTACCAACTGAGCTATTCCCGCGAAAAACAGAAAGATAATGCGGAGTGCATTTTTAGCGAGCCTATTTTGTTTAAGCCATCTCCGTGAATTAGGCCGGTCATTTTAACCAGCTTCGGAAGGCTGTCAAGGAGTTTATTGCTCATAACACGCAATCTCAGCGGATTGTTGATCGTTAATTCCTTTAGCAGTTAAATATTTCTCTATTTCTTCGGCAACAGCGGAAGACGTCGTTAAACCCAATTTTGTTCGACGCCACAAAATGTCTTTGCTAGTTTTTGCCCATTCTGTTGCAACAAGAAAATCAATTTCTTTCTCGGTTAATCCGCCACCAAAATCATGACCCAAATCATTTTTAGTATTGCAACCCTGGAGTATTTGTAGGCTACGATCACCGTATGTTTTCAGCCAACGTTTTTGGAGTGCTTCCGGTAGCCAAGTAAATTGTTGAAGTTGTTTTTCTACTTGAGTTAGAGGAACTTCTGAACCGGGTAATGGAATCGATTTAGTCCAAGTCGTACCCATATAGGGAAAATAGGGGCGTAGTTTGAGCAAAGCCGCTTCGGCTAATTTTCGATACGTAGTGAGTTTCCCGCCATAAATATTAAGTAGCGGTGCTTGATGACCATGATCCTCTACTGTCAAGGTATAGTCTCGAGTAATTGCAGAAGGATCCATCGATTCATCATCACATAAAGGTCGCACGCCTGAATAATTGGCAATCACATCTTGTGCGGTGAAGGTCCTTTTAAAGTACTTGTTATAGACCGCTAGCAGATATTGAATTTCTTCGTTATCGATGTGCACCCGGGCTGGATCTCCTTGATATTCTTTATCCGTGGTTCCTATGATGCTAAATTCATCTAAGTAAGGAATCACAAAAATGACGCGCTTATCTTCATTTTGCAAAATGAATGCATGATTACCTTCATAAGCACGAGGCATAATAATATGGCTGCCTTTGATCAAACGAACGCGTTTGACCGATTTAGTATGTAGGTTTTTTTCCACAAAACTTTGTGCCCAAGGCCCAGTTGCGTTGATTAGGGCTTTAGCATTTGCTTGTAGACGATTGCCTTGCGCATCTACCAGTTCTGCTTGCCAGAGATTATCAACGCGCTTGGCGTATGCGCAGCGTGTATAGGTATGAATATGAGCACCGCGCTGTGCTGCACTTAATGCATTTATAATGACCAATCGTGCATCGTCTACCCAACAGTCGGTATATTCAAAACCTTTGGTAAAAGCACTATGTAGCGGACTGTTATGAGGATGAAAACGCAGGCTGTGGGATTTTTTTAGCTGGCTATGACCACCCAAATGATCATATAAAAATAATCCCGCGCGAATCATCCACGTAGGGCGTAATTGTCGATAGTGTGGTAATACAAAGCGCATGGGCGTGATCAGATAGGGCGCTTTGTGCAGTAATACTTCTCGTTCAGAAAGTGCTTCACGCACCAACCTAAATTCATAATGTTCTAAATAACGTAAACCACCGTGAATGAGTTTGCTGCTGGCAGAAGAGGTTGCAGCAGCCAAATCAGATTGCTCTACTAAGCGTACCGTTAAGCCACGACCTACAGCATCAGCCGCGATACCTACACCGTTAATGCCTCCGCCAATAATGAGTAAATCAGTTTGCGTGAGCTGAGTCATAAGAAGAAATCCTGCCGAAAAAAGACCCGCATTATGCCCGTAAATGCGGTACTCGCAAAGGTGAATAAATCATGTATTCTTGCGCATTCTATATTTGGGCAATATTAAGGAATGCATCTATGCCTCACTATCTGCTTGCCATTGATCAAGGCACCACAAGTACCCGAGCTATTGTATTTAATTCGGAAGGTAAAAGGTGTGCTCAACATCAAATTGAGCTGACGCAATATTATCCCCAGTCGGGTTGGGTTGAGCATGATGCAGAAGAAATTTGGCAATCCGTTATTAATGTTTGCCAGCAAGCCGTCAAGAAAGCAGGATTAATGCCTGAGCAAATTGCTGGAATCGGTATTACCAATCAGCGAGAAACAACGGTGATTTGGAATCGTCACACAGGAAAACCGATTTATCGTGGGATTGTTTGGCAGGATCGGCGTACTG
>JAHFSE010000089.1 GCA_023265895.1 Gammaproteobacteria bacterium | reverse complement strand
AAAGCTTTTGCCAAAGATTTTTTAGCCCGTCATAAAATTCCTACCGCAGCCTACGCTACTTTTTCTGATAAAACTGCCGCCTTAAATTATATTCGCTCGCAATCCTTACCCATTGTGATCAAAGCTGATGGTTTAGCCGCTGGCAAAGGTGTGGTCATTGCACAGACTCTGTTAGAAGCAGAGCAAACTTTAATTTCCATGTTAGAAGGTAATCAATTTGGTGATGCGGGTCATCGCGTGGTGATCGAAGAATTTCTGCTGGGTGAAGAAGCCAGTTTTATTTGTTTGGTCGATGGTGATGTGGTGATCCCAATGGCCAGTTCGCAAGATCACAAAGCCCGCGATAATAATGATCAAGGGCCTAATACCGGCGGTATGGGCGCTTATTCTCCTGCACCCGTAGTCACACCTGACATGCATGAAAAAATTATGCGTCAAGTGATTGAACCAACGCTACAAGGTCTTATTAAAGACGGTGTTAGTTATACCGGATTTTTATATGCCGGCGTGATGATTTCGCCAACCGGGGAACCGAAAGTGTTAGAATATAATTGTCGTTTTGGCGATCCAGAAACACAGCCCATTATGATGCGATTACAGTCGGATTTTGCAGCCCTGTGTTTAAAAGCCTGTCAACATCAATTAACCCGTGATGATCCTATGCAGTGGGATCCTCGCGCTGCCTTGGGTGTGGTTATGGCTGCGGGGGGTTATCCTAACAACTACCCTAAAGGCGACGCAATCAGTGGATTAGATACGCAAGCGACGGATGTAAAAATTTTCCATGCCGGCACTCGATTGGAAGATAAACAAGTCGTCACCGATGGTGGGCGCGTCCTTTGCGTGACGGCGTTAGGTGAAACAGTTTCCATTGCACAGCAACGCGCTTATGCCACAGTAAAAAATGTGTCTTGGGATCAAGCCTTTTGCCGAACCGACATTGGTTATCGCGCTATTGCGCGGGAGAAATAAAATGAATTCCCCCTTTTTTTTAAAGAGGGGGTTAGGGGGAATTAAATTCATGCAAACCCGCTACTCCATTGGCTCAAATAATACCGCCAGATCATCTTCGGTAAATTCTAACCCTTCCGCAGAGCGCCCCGACATCACACTATCTAACAAGGCTTGTTTTTGTTCCTGCAAATGCTGAATTTTTTCTTCAACCGTACCTTCACCAATGAGTTTATAAACAAACACCGGTTTGTCCTGACCAATACGATAAGCACGATCCGTCGCTTGTCGCTCTACCGCTGGATTCCACCAAGGATCATAATGAATCACAGTATCTGCTGCGGTCAAATTAAGCCCCGTACCACCGGCTTTTAAACTGATGAGGAAAATACTATTTTTCCCTTGCTGAAATTCATCCACCACTTGGGTACGATCGCGCGTTTGACCCGTTAACATAGAAAAAGTGAGCTGCCGACGATGTAATTCTGCAGCGATAATATCTAACATACTGGTGAATTGAGAAAAAACTAAAATACGACGCCCCTCTGCCACTGAACGTTCTAGCAAAGCTAACAAGTAAGTTAATTTGGCTGACTCAGTAACGGAATGAGCGGCTTCTAATTTGACCAATCGCGGATCACAACACACCTGACGTAATTTTAATAAAGCATCTAAAATCACTAACTGACTGGCAGCAATCCCTTTTTTCGCAATTTCCGCTTGTACTTTTTTATTCAGCGACAAACGAATACCTTCGTATAAATCTCGCTGCGCACCTTCAATTTCAATGGGCTGAATAATTTCAGTTTTCGGCGGTAATTCTTTTGCCACTTGTTCTTTGGTACGCCGCAACATAAAAGGCGACAAACGCCGCGCTAAGGCAACCTGTCGATCGGACTCACCGCGTTTTTCGATCGGATTGCGATAGAGTTTTCTAAATTGTTTTTCACTGCCTAAAAATCCCGGCATTAAAAAATCAAAAATAGACCACAATTCTCCAATATTATTTTCCATCGGCGTACCGGTTAAACACAGTCGATGATGGGTTTTTAATTTTCGAACCACGCGAGACGCTTTAGCCCGCGGATTTTTAATAAATTGCGCTTCATCTAAAATCACAAAAGCATATTCAAAACTGCTTAATTCCACACTGTCACGGACTAATAATGGATAGGTGGTAAAAACCACATCGTGTTGATAAATTTGCGGAAATAAACTTTTTCGCTCGGCACCATGCAAAGTGAGTATGCGTAATTCCGGCGCAAACTTTTGAGATTCCTGATACCAGTTACCCATTAAGCTGGTGGGCGCTACTACCATGGCAGGTTTTTTTAATCGGCCTTGTTGTTTGGCGACAGACAAATGCGCTAAGGTTTGAATGGTTTTACCCAACCCCATATCATCGGCTAACACACCACCCAATTGGTAATGACATAAAAACTGCAACCAATTTAATCCATCTTGCTGATAACTGCGTAATACACCGGTAAAAGTGGATGGCAAAGCAACGGTCTCTAATCCTTTAAATTGTTTAAAATCTTCTGCCCGTTGCTGAATATCCACATAACCAGACCATTCCAATTCAGATTCCTGATCTGCAAATTGAAATTCATTCAAACGACCGAATTGATTATTCGGCAAACGAATAGCGCCATCTTTCGACATCAAGTGTTCATCAAATAATTCCACCAGGGTCGCTAAAATTTGTCGCAATCGACCGGCCGGTAAACCCACTTCACGACCATCACCCAACGGAAATAAAACCATTTCCTCTGCATCCATGGTGGACAAAGCAGTTTCTCGCCACAATTTTGGCATTTGCTGTAATTGTCTAACAATCAATGGAAACAGGTTAATGGTTTCGCCATCCACCATAATACCCATATTAATAGAAAACCAATGACCACCACTGTCTTCTAACCGTGCACGCCAATGATCGACTCGAACCAGGTTATGGCGAAATCCAGGCTTAATATCCAATTGCCAATTGAGTTTTTTTAATTCTGGCACCTGATTCAACATAAAATCATGCCAGCGTAATTCGCTCGATAAGCCCCACAAATCCGTGGGCAACTCACTTAATAAATCATCATCGAGAAAATCTTCCAGTGGTAATAAACAAGCCACTTGTTTTAATAATTCTGCTTCCATTGCTCGATTACGATATCGACGTTCAATATAATTTTTATTGAACGACAGCATCGGCGGATCCCCATCAGCAACACTGTATTCTGCTTGGCTATAAATAAATTTAATTTCAGCGATATCAACGTAGGTAATTTTTTTACGTCGACTGGAATAAAAATTACCAATACGGGTGGAATAAAAAACTAATTTTCCCTGGGGAATTTCAGCTGCGCAATCTTCAATAGGTAATGCCTTTGGATGCACTACCTTTAATGCGCTCAACAAGGCTTGATGGGTTTGCGCATAAGCTTGTAGATCTTCTTGTGGCGCTGAAGGTAAATCATAAACAGCGGCAATATCTGCATCGGTCAAGGTTGTTTGAATCGCACCTAAGGTTTGTGCTTGCGTATCTAAATAAAAAGGTGGGAATCCTTTTATCAACCATCGATCATCATCAGTCATATCGAAAGATAACCATTGCTCACCATCGCAGGCAACACACCAACCCAATTGCGAAGTTATTGCTGCGCCTTGCTGAAGCAACACCACACCTTCCGCTAAATTTAATTCAGCGCCACTTTTGGTCAGTGTAATATCTAGACCTTCAAAGGGTGATAACATTTCATCGGTGCGTAATTTCCAATAACAACGCCCCGTAGTCACTAACAAAGGTAGGAAATGCGCTACTTTTTCTAACGGCAATAATTCCAACACACCGGTAAATTTAAAGCGTTCATTCAATCGACTGAGTTGAATTAATAATTGTTGATCTTGTGCGGTGATATAACGTGGGCTGTGACCTGAATCAAAATGACTCCCCATACGAAACGGCGTCCACTTGTGATATTCGCCACTGTCATCTTTGTGAGCAACAGCCACTTGCAAACCCATTTCACAACCTGGGCTTTTATTTTTGTGCACCACTAAAATATAAACCAATCGTTGTTTTACATCGTCGGATAATTCTTCTGGCGCAATATCTTTATCAAACTCATCTAACTTGGTCAGCCAATCATCTAATTGATAACTGTTTTGATGGGATTGATCTTGTGATTCGAAAGCTTCTTCGCCTAAATTTTGTAAAAGTACCGCCGCTAAATGTTTACAGTGAGGGCCGGTAGTACAAGTGCATTCACCTTCGAATTTGACTTTATGATCTTGCGAAAGAATTTCGACAATTAAACGATGGGTGAGCGCAGCGGTGACTTTCACTTGCGCAGTTAAAACGCGACCTTGCGCACTACTTCGAAGACGTTCGACCTTTCCCTGTTGTACATAATCACGTCCTAACTGTAAGGTGCGCTCGGCAAAGTGCTCCAATAAATCCCGATAGCCGTACTCCATGAATGCCCCGACCTTCCTTAATTTAGATTGCTGCGCACCAATGACGCAAAATTTTCAATCTAGCATTATTCAATTAAATAAATTTTTTCCATCGCCCTAAAAAAAGATCAGGGGATTGTACGTGCATTCTTCACGGGCTTCAATAGAGCAATAAATTCTCGAGCAAGTGAAGTATTTAATCTGAGTTCGACGCTGAACCCCATGATGCGCTCGTATAAACTTCCCCCTTTGGAAAAGGGGGATTGAGGGGGATTTTCAAGAAATATTGACGTGTAAAAATACAAATCCCCCCTAACCCCCCTTTTTCAAAGGGGGGAATTAGCCTGCAGTAATTTATTTTTTATAAAAAATGAGCGTAATTTTCTCGCATTGAACTCAGGTTATTTAACTCCCCCTGCCCCCTCTTTAAAAAAAGAGGGGGTTCATTTTTTCCCTATCCTCATTATTTGCCCCCTCTTCAGATGAAGAGGGGGCAGGGGGAGTTTGATGAAGTTCGTAATCGATTATTTTTTATTAAAGTGAGAACAATTACCGCAGCCATTAAAGAAATGTAGCAATATCGCGAGATTTTATATGGTATTGCCGCAATAATTTTGTTAAAAACGTGGGGCCAATGCGTGAGGTTACCTCCGTTTGGCATAACCTCAACTCAAGATCCATTGGGAGTTCACCTCACATGAAAAGATCCATTCAATTGTCTTCTTTAGCAGCTGCTGTCGCTTTGAGCGCCGCTGCTTTAGTACCTGCAGTTGCCAATGCAGGCACCAGCGCTACCGTAGGCGTTAGCAATTTTTACTTATTCCGTGGTTTAGATCTAAGCAATCCTAACGCACAAGTGTCTGGCAGCGTTGATTACACCCATGACTCTGGCGCTTATGCTGGTGTATGGGCTTCTAACAGCGGTACCGGCACCAGTGGCGAATATGATTTGTATGTGGGTTATGCCACTCAAATCGCTGGCGTTAGCGTTGACGCTAATTTAACTAGCTATGAATATCCACAAGCAGCGGGCAACAACAAATTAGGCAGCATTTCTGAGTTTATCCTAAATCTAGGTTATGACTTAGGTACAATGGGTAAAGCGAGTTTTGGCGTTGCGCAATCTCTACAAGGCGAAACCCTAACAACTGGCTATCAGTATTACACCTTGGGTTATAGCTTAGACAAAATGAGTGCAACCCTTGGCATACAACAATATGGTGCGAGCGCTGCCAACAACTACACTCACTTAGACTTAGGTTATGCAGTGAATGATGAAGTGTCTGTGACCTTGAGCCAAATCATCGATCAAGATGCAAAAAGAGCCGATGCTGGTTTCATCGACAAAGATGTGAAAATCAATTTAGCATGGTCGAAGAAATTCGATTTCTAAGTTGAGATTTAGATCCGGAACAGAGCACCTCACCCTGCTCTGCTGAGAAAACGCCACACAAGTGGCGTTTTTTTATGGTTGGGCATAAAAGGAAATTCCTTTTCACAGGAGTGTTGTTGTGTCATTCACAAAAACCACCCCGCCCCTTCGGGGCACCCCTCCACAGGAGGGGAATTTGTATGCACCTTAATGTATTAATTCCCCTCCCGTGGAGGGGTGTCAGGCTTTAGCCTGACGGGGTGGTATCCACCACAACCCCATCCCGAATCACAACACCCTCAGCACGCAATAAATGTTGTTTGCATTCCACACCCCAATGATATTGCCCCACTGCACCCGACTGGCGGATAACACGATGACAAGGCACCGCAAGGGCAACGGGATTTTTAGCCACAGCACTGGCAACGGCACGCACAGCGCGATCCAACTTCGCAGCATGAGCTAAAGCTTGATAACTGAGGCATTGACCGGCAGGAATTTTTAATAAGGCTCGCCAAACTTGGCATTGAAACGCAGTACCGACTAATAATAACGGCGTATTTTCACCCACTAATATTCGATGAGCATAATCCATCAGCACCGACGATTGATTTTCTAATCGTTGCAAAACCGCTCGCGGCCAACGTCGTTTTAATTCAGCGGCTAATTGAGCAGTTTCCAACGAAGATAAATGAAAAGCGCAAACCGCTTGATCATAAAAAGCTAAACAGTAGGTGTTATGCTCGATCATCAGCTGACCATGACACAACACGCCACTCGATTTCGCTGCTTGCTCTGGCGTCAAATAACGCACTTCCATGAGAAAAGTTCCTTAGGGGAAAAGGCTATTGAAACTCACCATCATCAAATAATTAATTATCGTCAGCACTCTCATGAAGCTGCGGTGTATCTTGTAAACTCAATACTCGTTGAGAAGAAGAAGCTTGATGATGACTACCTCCAGTAGAAAGTTCAGCACCTCTACCCCTGCCTCTAGACGGAACAGAATACGCACTGCTGCTTGCGGGAAACCTTGTTTCAGCATAACCACTACGACGAACAGTTTGAGTACGAGGAGGAGGGCTAGGTGCTCTTCCTTCTGTTCTTGATGCTTCTGCGAATTGCGTAGGGTGGCTAGCAGTTTCATCAAAATCATCATCTGTTAAGCTTGCAACTAATTCTGGCCGATGACGAACAGTTAATGCTGATTCAGCATCGCTCTCGTCATCACTAGAAGAATGAGATTGCGACAGCATGAATGATGCTTCATTTGTATTAGTATCGGCGCCAAACATTGGATTGCTAAATGCTTCGCTTGTTAATGAAAGCAGCTGAGGTGGATGCTGCGATGGATTCCCCTGTTGTTGTCGAAGCTGCACCTGTAATTGCTGCACCTGTCGAGCCAGTTGAGGATTTTTCACATCACCAATAGCTTTTTTTAACCCACCAATAGCATCAGCTGAATTGCTTAATTTAGTGGCAGTATCTACCTTCAATTTACGCAATGCATCTAACCGAGCAGATGAAACATTCTTAGGTGTATCTAACTCTATAATTGCCGAATCTAATTGCCCAATTAATTGATAAACCTCTCGAGTACCACCATTTTTTACTGATTGATTTACTGATGTTCCATAGTTATCGCAATCCGTCTTCTTCGCTGAATCAGCTGACGGCACCAACTGCTCCAACTCCGCTTTTTGAGCTTGTAGCTCTGCCTTTAAATCACCACAGGCTTTTCTATGCATATCAGGCGCTCGACAACAAGAGCGCACCCACATGAATAATCCCACGGTTGCCGCTGTCCCGGCCAAGACCGCCAACGCGATGGTTGCTTTTTTAAAGTCTGCTTCATGGGAGGTAGGACTACTCGTGGTACCATCAGGAGATGCAGTAGTAGAAGATTGGTAGGGATTGGAACCTTGACCATATAAAATATAATTGGCGGCTGCTTGAGTGATTGCACCAGCGGTTTTCAAGGCTGATACCTGTGCTTGAGTCACAACAGTGCCTTTATAGCCTTGCCGCAAGGCATCAACGCAAGTTGCGGCATCAACCCCCCCCGGGACGAAACAACAGGCATCGCCTGAAGCAGGCGTGGCTGTTAACTGACAGGCATCCGCGCGCTGCGCTTGATATAAAGCCACAGCACCGGTCGCCACATAAACGCCCGCATCACGAACACCCCCTAAAATTCGACCGGTATTGTTCACCGCATTATGCAATGCCTGCTGAGGTGTTCTAGGCACTCGACTGACAATGGCTGAAGCCGCACTTGAAGTGAGTGAGCAAACACGTGACCAAACCGAGGATGATTCATTTGAATGTTGAACGGGTAACGCTTCATGAGTGGCTGCATTGGTATTGATATGAGGTGCTGCTGCTTGATGAACAGACATACTAAACTTCTCCTGCTAACGATTATAATTTTTTAAACTCGACCGCAAATGCTGTATAGCTCTTACAACTGATACCCTTAGAAAATTTTGAGACTCAGTCCGCCAGATTGACAGGCCATAGTAATATTCAGGCCAATAAAAGTAAATGACGCTTTGTTAATGGTGCGTTGTGTTTTGTGGTGCGAGGCGCTCAACAAAAAGTACGAATGCCCGCAATACCCACGGCACCCATAGATTGAACTTTTGCTAAATCCGTTCGTGTCATGCCACCCAAGGCATAAACCGGCAAATGGGTTTGGTCCAATAAAGTTTGCCAAGCTTGCCAACCCAAAGGCGTTATTTGAGGGTGAGTTTGAGTGTACTGAACAGGAGACAGGCTGACAAAATCCACCGCTAAAGCTTCCGCCTGTTGTAATTCACTCAATGAATGACAAGCAGCCGATAACCATTGAGCCTCCGCAATGGGACGCACGGTAAAATGATTTAATAAAGTGTCATTAAGATGCAATCCCGCCGCAGGATTACTTTGCGCCCATTCCACGTCACTGTTAGCTAACAAGAGGGCTTGATGATCTATTGCAATAGCTAACAACTCATTGGCTAAGGCGCGATATTCTTTGGTGGATAAATGCAAGGCGCGCAATTGAATCAAGCGGTAGCCTTGATTGATCCACCGATGAAACTGATCAATAAAAGGTTGCCAATGCGTGCGAGGGGGTTCTGGCGTGATGACATAATAAGGTGGCAATTTCAGTGCCGTAATAATCGAACGATTGGCTGCAGGAAAATAGCGCGGATCTAATTCCTCTAATCTGCACCAAGCGAGCGTTTGCCCTTCTCGTCCGTAAGCCTCACCTTCATAAGCCGTCACTTTATAAATTTTCAACACTACTTTTAAATCACTATAGGTGTACGGCAACGTCATAAAATAATCAGCGGAGCGCAATTGAATACCTAACTCTTCCAGTAATTCACGCGCTAAGGCCTGCTTTGGTGTTTCATCCTTGTGAATTTTTCCACCAGGAAACTCCCATAACCCCCCTTGATGCACATGCTGAGGGCGCAAAGCGGTCAAAATATTTTTTTGTGCGTCTATGATAAGACCCACGGCAACTTGAATGATTTTTTCAGTGGTCATTGATTTAAGATTTAACTGCGATAATCCGCATTAATGCGCACATAATCTTCCGAAAAATCACAGGTCCAACGCTTCGCCATGGCTTGACCTTGACCCAAAGCCACACGAATGACGATATCGGTATTTTTCATATAAGCGGCCACTTGGCTTTCTTGATAATGCGGCGCTGGCTCTCCTCGCTCTAAAATTAAATACTCACCAATCCATAGAGAAATACCCTCTAACATTAAATTGGACACGGGCGCACGACCTACTGCCGCTAAAATTCGCCCCCAATTAGGATCACT
>JAHFSE010000088.1 GCA_023265895.1 Gammaproteobacteria bacterium | reverse complement strand
GCATCCACGCATATAGATCCTGATCCAGTCCGCACTCGAAAACTATTACTTCACCAAAAAGAACTTAGCCAAATTTTTGGTGCTGTGCAGAAAAAAGGCTACACCTGTGTACCTCTGTCTTTATTTTGGAAAAAAGGTTTAGCTAAATGCAATATTGCTTTGGTCAAAGGCAAACATCTTTACGATAAACGCGCTAGCGAAAAAGAACGGGATTGGACTCGAGAGAAAAGTCGGGTGTTGAAGCGGAATAATAAGTAATAGGATCGACGCGCTGACTGATCAGAAATCAGATGCCACAATAGCACGCCTCAATAGCTAGCTTTTTTGCGAGCTCAGCCATTTTTTTATCCATCGTTAATAACGTAGCAGAAAAACGCCGCGCCAAAATAAGATAAGTCAAATCATAAACGGGATGACCACTGTCAATAGCGCCAGAAAGCGCCTCAACTACCAGGTTATCATCCTGCTCGAAGCTATCAATTAACGATAAAGCTTCTGCCAATTGAGCAATCACTGCAGCCTTTGTTAAATCACCAAACTTAACGTATTTCCATAAGGCATTGGCCACTTCACTGCAAAACAACTTTGGCGCAAGCACCAAATGAGCAGATTTAAGTTGCTCTACTAGCAATAACGCTTGTTGACTGCGAGTCACCACATGCAGAGCTGCAGAAGCATCAAGCACTAATCGCACACTCATCGATCACGATCTTCCCGCTGTAAAGCTTCTGGAGTTTTAGATAGAGTTGCACCAGCATTAGCTTTATTAACAAGCTCTACTTCAATCTTTGATAAAAGCTGCTGGCGCCGCTGAGAAGCTTCAAGCTCAGGTAGTTGACGCAGCTCGATTACCGCTTGCTGCGCCAAACTGCGATGCGCTCTGTCAGCACGAAAGGCTAATGCTTGATAAACATCCTCCGGCATCTGACGAATTTGCAAAGTGGACATGCGCTATCCTCCAATCTATGGCACATAAAATCACCATAATGCATGCACTATGATTCGTCAAGCAACACATAATGCTAAGCCAAATACCCCTAAGCTAATACGTAAAAACATTTGCCAAATGACCTAAGTTTCCCGCTATACTATCTATCTACCTACCTCAGTAGACCCCTTTGTTGTATTTAAAACGATTGAATGGACGGCAACAAAGCCCAGCCTTCAATGTGCAGTCGATATTCGAAGCCATTGGACGATCGGCGAGGCGCCGAAGTGACGCAAACCCCAGGAGCATAGTATTCCCTATGTGACTGGGGTGAGGAATGATGGCAACAAAGCCCAGCGTTCAATGGCAAAGAATAAGGGGGCGACAAGGTTTCGACGTGGGTGATGAACCTTTAAGTGCATGCCGAGCAGGTGACAGTTCTCGATAATTCGTTGTCACAAAAGATAATTGCAAAAGTAGCAATCAACGACGAAGCCTTCGGTCTCGAGAGAGCCGCTGCCTAAGTCGCAACCAGCCGCTTAATCCCGGCTGGCCATCGCTTCAATCTGTTTGTGGGTTGATACCGGTGGTCATTTTCACAAAATCGCGTTAAAGCTCGCTTGAAGTTTTAGCGTTAAAAATAGTCAAGCTAACCGACTGCACCCTGCCCCTCGGGCCGCAACTCGGTGAATCAGTAGAGATGGCTAAGCATGTAGATCTTGGAGCGGAACGCTTGCGGACGCGGGTTCGATTCCCGCCGCCTCCACCAAATAAAATAAGCCTCGTTCATTTTTTGCCGGGGCTTTTTTATTACCTGAAATTTTCAATATCTCTAAAAACCAATAAAGCCACCAAAAAATCCATTTTTTAGATCAGTATACTTATCAATAACACATGAATAATGCTAAAATTCTTGCATGAAGATATCTAAAGAAGAAATCATTGCCGTTCTAGCGCCCTTTAATCCCTGGTGGCGCAATCAACCTATTGCTGATCTACCTGGCTGGAAGCGAGCTGCTTGGCGAGAACTCAATCGCTGGGTTACTAATCCACCGACTCATCGAGCAATCTTGGTATCAGGCGCACGCCAGGTGGGAAAAACAACGCTGCTTCTCCAACAAATAGAGGCTCTGCTTCAACAGGGCGCCCCTGCTGCCAATATTCTTTATGCTACTTTTGATCATCCTGTTTTAAAACTGGCTGGCATTGAAGCCGTATTAACTGCTTGGCGAGAACGTGAACCTCGAACTGATGGCACCGAATATCTTTTGCTCGATGAAGCACAATTTATTCGCAACTGGGGCACCTGGATCAAACACCAAATCGATTTTAATAAACAGCGTCGCATTATTTTTACCGGCTCAACTATGCCGCTGGTAGAAGCAGAACCCGAATCTGGCGTAGGCCGTTGGCATACCATTAAGCTCACCACTTTATCTTTCTACGAGTATGTGCAAATTAAACAATTGCAACTACCACAATTACCAACAGTTAAAAGTCTTACTGAATTATTTGAATGGCCTGCTTCAGATTTTTATCGCACACAAGAATTAGCGCCGTCGTATACGGGACATTTTCACGAATATTTAATTCGTGGTGGCTTTCCACAAACAGCGCAAATTGAAAGCATTACCCAAGCTCAACGATTATTGCGTGAAGATATTATTGATAAAGTGCTTAAACGCGACATGACTGCTTTATTCGGCGTACGTCGTATTTTAGATTTAGAACATACTTTTCTTTATCTATGCATGCATGATGGTGGTTTACTGAATATCACCGATCTGTCAAAAAATCTCGAAGTCAAACGTCCTACTGCACAACATTTTATTGAACTACTGGAAGCCTGCCATCTGATTTATCGATTACCCCCTTTTGGCTATGGCAAGGATATCCTTAAAGGTCGATTTAAAATTTATCTGGCTGACCCCTCTATTGCCCCCGCAGTATTATTAAAAGGCAAGAGACTTATTGAGAACCCTGATTTATTAGGCACGGCCACCGAGTCAGCTGTATTTAAACATTTATTTTCCCGTTATTACGCACAGAATGTTCACTTCACTTATTGGCACGGTACCCAGAACCGTGAAGTGGATTTAGTTGCAGAAATCGGTGATGAATTCATTCCTTTCGAAGTGAAATACCGTACACAACATACTGGCATGAGAGAGCTTAAAGGTCTCATAGAGTTCTGCCAAAAAAGACAAATTAAACGCGGCTATCTAGTAACCAAATCCTTGGATGATTTTGGCCTAATGCGTGATCTTGAAAAACTTGCCCTTACAAGTCAAATAATGCGTATCCCTGCGCCTTTGTTGTGTTATTGGATGGGCGCTATGGAAATACAAGAGAGCTGATGTCTTGAACCCATAAGACATGAAAATCCGGTTTCTGAGACCGGATTTTCACACTAAAAACCCCTTCTCTCCACCCCCACAAACTCTTACACTGCCGGAACTCAGAATTTATTTAATTAGGGAAAAACTCATGTCTAAATGGTTCACCGACAATTCACACTCTATTGGCCACACCCCTTTAATTAAACTCAATCGTGTCATCGATGGACCAGCCACAGTGCTAGCAAAAATTGAAGGGCGAAATCCCGCTTATTCGGTGAAATGCCGAATTGGCGCTGCAATGATTACGGATGCAGAAAAACGAGGCTTATTATGGCCAGGAAAAGAATTAATTGAACCTACCAGTGGTAATACAGGCTTACCTATATAAAGTAAAACTAATGAATGTCTTAAAATAAAAAATTGGATTTTTAGGCGTTAACACGATGAATATTCAATTTATTATTAAGGCAGCCTTAAGCCATAAAAATCTTCCTTGCTATTCTGTCTGCCGAGAATATCCTCTAGGGCTTCAACAGAGTTATTATTATAACTTACTCAATATTAATCATTAAGTAATGAAAGCAAACGCTTTTCTTATTGGATATTTTACAGTGTTCTGTTGGCGATGACAGGTGCCGCCTTGATCAATGTTGGTAAAGCGGCATTCCAAATGACTTTTAATTTTACGCAGCTTAAAAATTTTTAAGCTGGCTTTAATAAAATGACGATGAGAGACACATAATGAATAAAGTTGCCACCATCACATTGTCTTTTTGGATTATGAAAATCTGTGCGACTACACTGGGAGAGACTGCTGGCGATCTTTTTTCAATGACGTTAAAAATAGGTTACGGCTTAAGCTCAATGATACTCATCAGTTTATTTTTTATCTCGCTTTTTGCGCAATTGAAATCCAAAAAATTTCATCCACTTCTCTACTGGACTGTCATTTTAACCACCAGCACTGCTGGCACCACCATGTCTGATTTTATGGATCGAACCTTAGGCTTAGGTTATGCCACTGGCTCACTCATTTTAATCAGCTGCCTAATATTTATATTAATTATTTGGAAATTCAGCGAAAAAACATTATCAGTAAATCACATCGAAACCACTAGACAAGAATTTTTTTATTGGCTTGCGATATTATTTTCAAACACTCTGGGCACGGCATTTGGGGATTTCTTAGCAGATAATTCTGGCTTAGGATTTCTAGGTGGCGCAGCTCTAGTCGGCAGCTTCCTTGGATTTATGGTATTAGCTCATTATTTTACTCACATCAATCAGGTGTTATTATTTTGGATTGCCTTTGTACTCACACGCCCTTTCGGCGCTACTTTCGGTGATTTACTCACTAAACCTATTGAAAAAGGTGGATTTAATTTTGGCACCACGGGGTCTTCTGCGGTATTAGCCGTTTTATTAATTACAATGATGGTTTATGCACACCAGAAAAATATTCGACAATTAGCTATAAAAATTTAGAAAAATCTGACGCTCAGAAATTTCATAAATTACCCGGTTACATGACAATTTATTGCGCATTTACTACTCCGGCAACTCATTACGCACATCAAACACCAATCCCTCAGCATCATAATAATGACTAAAAGAAAATGTATGCTGCAAAATATAAAACTACAAAGCATTCACAATGTAAATATACTATTTTATGTTATAGAAGACCGCCCTTCACTATCATTATGAGAACCAGTGCTCAATTAAGGAATTTGTTATGCCTTATTCGAAAGATCCTCATCGCATCCAAGATCTCGATGCATTACAGTATCAAGTGACGCAAACTTGTGGCACAGAACCGCCCTTTCGCAATGCTTTTTGGGATAATCATCGTGAAGGTATTTATGTCGACATCGTGTCTGGTGAACCTTTGTTTTGTTCGCAAGATAAATTTGATTCCGGCTCAGGTTGGCCCAGTTTTATGCGGCCATTGGAAGCAGAGCATATCATTGAAAAGCGCGATAAAAGTCACAGCATGATACGCACTGAAGTTCGCTCTAAACACGCTGATTCTCATTTAGGTCATGTGTTTGAAGATGGGCCCAAAGAAACCGGGTTACGTTATTGCATTAATTCTGCTGCCTTACGATTTATTCCAAAGGAAGCACTAGAAAAAGAAGGTTATGGAAAATATATTTCACTGTTTGATGATTGAGATTTTAATATGAATCATGAAATTGCTATCCTTGCTGGCGGTTGTTTTTGGGGTATGGAAGAACTCATTCGAAAGTTACCCGGTGTTATCAATACCACTGTTGGCTATACTGGTGGACAATTAAAAAATCCCACCTATGAAGCGATGAAAACCGGTTCCACTGGACATGCTGAATCGATTGAAATTATTTTTAATCCTGAATCCTTATCTTATCGAAATTTATTAGAATTTTTTTTCCAAATGCATGATCCCACTACCCCCAATCGGCAAGGAAATGATCGCGGAGCAGCTTATCGCTCTGCTATTTTTTATTTAAACAATAGCCAAAAAGAAATAGCAGAATTCGTTGTATCTGAAATAGATCATTCAAAAAAATGGCCTGGACCAATAGTGACTGAAATCATCGAAGCAACTACATTTTATCGCGCAGAAAATTATCATCAAAATTATTTGCAGCAATATCCCAACGGCTATACTTGTCATTTTATTAGACCCCATTGGAAGCTATAAACTCAACCGCAATAGGAAAGCATTCATGCATACTTTTATTGAACTTGCTCTCTCATTCATTGAAGGGTTAGCGCTGATTGCTTCACCCTGTATTTTACCCATTCTACCTTTAGTGTTATCAACTTCCGCAGACGGTGGCAGAAAACGGCCTTTCGGAATTATTACCGGATTTGTGATTGCTTTCACATTATTTGCATTATTATCTCGCCAATTAGTCAGTTTTCTACACATTGATTTAGATTATATTAAATATGGCTCCTTAATTTTATTGACTATCTTTGCAGTTATTCTTTTTTCAGAAAAATTATCAGCTCAATTTAATCAATTAACGCAAGGATTTGCCAACGCAGGAAATCAATTATCCAACCAAACAACGGAGGGGGGATTTTTCAGCGGTATTTTAATTGGCATGCTGATTGGTGTGGTATGGACACCTTGCGCCGGCCCTATTTTAGCCGCGGTATTAGTCCAAGTCATTCGTCAACAATCTGATCTACAAGCTTTTGCACAAGTCGCTGCTTTTGCTTTAGGCGCCGGTGTACCCATGCTGATCATTGCACTTACAGGAAGAAAAATTATGTCTCGATTTCGTTTTTTTACTACGCACACCGCAGCTATCCGAAAATCCATTGCAGTAATTATGTTGCTTGCCGTTGCCTTTATCGCTTCCGGCGTCGATGCTCAATCTTTATTTGGCAAAAATACCACGAAAATAACTAACAACAATGGATTACAGGACGCATTACCGAACCCTTATCCTGCTCCAGAATTTTCCGGCATTGAAAGCTGGATTAATACATCTCCATTAACCCTGAAGTCACTGAAAGGCAAAGTAGTATTGATCGACTTCTGGACTTATTCCTGCATTAATTGTATTCGAACTTTACCCTATCTTACTCAGTGGGATCGCCAATATCGCAATAAAGGTTTAGTCATTATTGGTGTTCATGCGCCAGAATTTGAATTCGAGAAAAACTTGTCTAATGTGCAAACGGCCGCACGGAAATATGGGATTTCCTATCCCATCGCTATGGATAACCGGCTAGATACTTGGACGCAATTTAATAATCGTTACTGGCCTGCCCATTATCTCATCGATCAACAAGGTCGTGTGGTCTACACCCATTTTGGCGAAGGCAATTATGCAGAAACCGAAAATAATATTCGCTATTTACTCGGATTGAAGGCCACCACATCCGCACAAGCAGAATTACCTCAAGGCAGCCGAGATCAAACACCAGAAACTTATTTAGGGTATGAACGCGCTGAAAATTTTGCTGGCCATGAAAGCGTGATTCTAAACAGCATTAGAACCTTTACGCTGCCCAAATTTCTGGCTACGGATCAATGGGCACTTTCTGGCAAATGGCGCATTCGCAGTCAATTCATTACTGCAGAAGAAGCCAATGCAAAATTACAACTGAATTTTATTGCGGGTAAAGTATTTTTGGTACTCGGCACACGAGAGGGTAAACCCGTCAATGTATCACTGAAATTAAATGGTGAACCCTTGGAAGCAGCAGCTTCAGGTAAAGATGTGACTCATGGTAAACTCACGGTTAATCAACATGCGCTGTATGAGTTGGTGAATCAAAAAACGGTTAAAAATGGCCTGATTGAAATCACCGCAAATGCACCCGGGTTAGAGGCTTACGCTTTTACCTTTGGCAAGTAAGCGCCTAATCATTAAATACTTAGTTAAAATATTCTATGTCGTTGCTACAACCCAAGCATGTGCTCATTTGCAGAACGGACAATATTGGCGATGTGGTAATCACATTTCCAGTCATGAGCTATTTAAAATCTATTTACCCACAACTGACCATTGGGCTCTTGTGCCGTAGTTATGTAGCACCCATCGCGCAATATTGTCGATCAATTGATTACGTCATTGAATCAGACACCCTACAAGATCCCGTCGCTACCTTGGCGCAATCGGGCGCTGATACCATTATTTTTTTCCCAGGCTCTGATAAAAAATTAGCTAAAGCTGCTAAAAAAGCCAAAATTGCGATTCGAATCGGCTTGCAACATCGATTATCTCATTGGCTCTATTGCACGCACTTTGCCAAAATAAAAAGAAAACGTTCAACACGTCATGAAGCGCAATTATCTTTTCAATTACTGCAACCTTTAGGCATTCACTTTATTCCAGAATTAATCAACATTCCTAACATGTATCAACTGACAGCACCCACCTATAACGGATCGGTAACGCTAGATTCAAAAAAATTCCATGTTATTTTGCACCCCAAATCTAACGGCAACGGTCGAGAATGGCCCATTCAACATTACGTCGCATTAACGCAGTTGTTATCTACAACGCATTCAGAGATACATTTTTGGATCACTGGCAGCCCAAAGGAAGGCCAATGGATGACTGAACATGCACCAGAATTCATTCAGCAAACTAACGTGACCAATGTTTGCGGCGCATTTAATCTGGATCAATTTATTGCCTTTATAAATACAGTCGATGGCCTCATTGCTAGCGGCACTGGTCCACTTCACGTATCCGCAGCATTAGGAAAACCAACCTTGGGATTATTTCCACCCATTCGCCCCATCAGCGCCACACGTTGGGCACCTTTAGGCAGCCAAGCAGAAGCCCTGACGCAAACACAACATTGCAAACCCTGCGAAAAAAACTCTACGGGCTGCACACCGGTGATTAAAAGCTGTCTACAATGTGACAGCTCATTGGCGTGTCTCTGCATGCAAAATATTCATCCTAAACAAGTAGCTCAAATCCTGTTAACTTGGCAAGCAGCACGCCAACGTAATCCCCAAGCAATGATCAATGCAACCATCGCTAACATCCAAACAATCAATGGGCCCGAAGGTAAATCCAATTGACTGGAAAGCATTAAGCCAAAAATATAACCTAAAGCACCCACTAAATAACCAAAGCCTAATGCGTTAAACCCGTGACAATGACGAACCGCCAGCGCGGGCAAAATCAGACTGGCAAATACTAAATAAACTCCCACCAATTGTACTGAAGCCGTCACTGCAAGAGAAAAACTAACATAAAACGCCCATCGCCCTAATTTTTCCTCCCAAAAAATAAAGCCTAAAACTACAATGGACAACAGAGCTACTGGAATTAATTGTGAATAACTGACCCATAAAATTTGTCCTGCTAACAACTCCTGTATTTGTTCCGCACCATGGGGATTATGCGCCAATAACAATACACCCGCGGTAGCTGACAAAACAAAAGTTACACCGATCAGTGCTTCTTGAATATCTGGCCACCAACGTTCACACAGCTGTAATCCTGCCGCCCCTACCAACGCACTCACCACTGCAATTAACTGCACCCAAATAGTGGATAATTGCGCATTGATCAGCAATGCCACTAACACACCCAAGGCCGCTATTTGCGCAATCGCTAAATCAATAAAAATAATACCGCGATCTAACACGCGACGCCCTAAGGGCACATGCGTTAAACACACCAACAAACCCGCCAATAATGGCGGGCCTATAATATCCAAATCAAACCACATGATGTTATTTCCCTTTGAATGCTTGTAATAAACGAGCAAGGGTATCGTCAAATAAACTATCCAAATCATGAGCGCCAGGGGTTCCACCCACCGTAAAGGGTAATGTCACGACAGGAATATTTAAACGTTGAGATAACCATTGATCGGCCCTGGCATTTTCATAGGTTGCATGAATCACCATACGTGCCGGTTGTTTTTGCAAT
>JAHFSE010000087.1 GCA_023265895.1 Gammaproteobacteria bacterium | reverse complement strand
GATTGCGTCACTACTGCGCAACAATTACAGCTGGGCGTCCATCTTGGCCGCAGCGATACCGCCATTACTCAAGCACGAACCTTGTTAGGCAGCCATGCAATCATCGGCGCCACCTGTCATGATTCATTGGAATATGGACAGCAAGCCGCACAACAAGGCGCTTCCTATTTAGCTTTCGGTCGTTTTTTTCCATCCAAAACCAAACCCGATGCACCGCCTGCACCGCTCACTATTTTACGAGAAGCCAAACAACAATTTGCATTACCCATTGTTGCAATTGGTGGTATTACTCTGCATCATGCCCCTCAATTAATTGAGGCAGGCGCTGATTTATTAGCAGTTGCTCAAGGTATTTTTGGCCAGCAAAATCCCGCAAAGGCAAGCCAAGCATTTGCAAAATTATTGACTTCGATGAATTCTATTCAGCCTCACTAAATTTTTTATTGAGAGATTTTTATGATGACGCATTCTGAAGATTTATTTATCCGCGCTGAACGTCATATTCCCGGTGGTGTTAATTCTCCGGTGCGTGCATTTAAAGGCGTTGGCGGCGCACCGATTTTTTTTAAGCGTGGAGAAGGCGCCTATTTAATCGATGAAGATGATCATCGCTACGTGGATTATGTTGGCAGTTGGGGCCCGATGATTTTAGGTCATGCCCATCCACAAGTCATTCACGCCGTACAACATGCCTGCGAACAAGGTTTAAGTTTTGGTGCACCGACAACATTAGAAATTGAAATGGCTGAATTGGTGTGTCAATTAATGCCATCCATCGAATCCGTGCGCATGGTCAGTTCTGGCACCGAAGCAACCATGACCGCGATTCGTTTGGCACGAGGTTATACCCAACGTGATTTAATTATTAAATTTGAAGGCTGCTATCATGGTCATGCGGATGCCTTATTAGTGAAAGCAGGTTCCGGCGCACTGACTTTAGGCATTCCCAGTTCCGCGGGTGTCCCTGCTGATGTGGCCAAACACACCATCACCTTAGAATATAACAACCTCAAGCAAGTGGACGCTTTTTTTAATTTACATGCGCGCAAAATTGCTGCTGTTATTGTGGAACCCGTCGCAGGCAATATGAATTGTGTCCCGGCATTACCCGAATTTCTGCAAGGTTTAAGGCAATTATGCGATCAAGCGCAAGCGGTACTTATTTTTGATGAAGTGATGACGGGGTTTCGTGTGGCCTTAGGTGGCGCGCAATCTATTTATCAAATTCAACCGGACTTAACAACCTTAGGTAAAGTGATTGGCGGTGGTTTACCGGTAGGTGCCGTGGGTGGCCGAAAAAAAATAATGGACATATTAGCGCCCACCGGACCGGTGTATCAAGCCGGCACATTATCAGGCAATCCCATCGCACTCACCGCAGGACTGACAACATTAAAATTAATTCAAACATCGGGTTTTTATGAATCCCTCACAAAAAAAACTAACGAGCTCTGTGAAGGGATGCAAAAATTAGCCAAGAAAAATAATCATCCCTTTTTAAGTCAAGCGGTTGGCGGTATGTTTGGTTGGTTTTTTAGCGCGGAATCATCCATTACAAGCTTCCAGCAAGTCATGGCCTGCGATCTAGATCGCTTTAAAAAATTCTATCATCTGATGCTGAAAGCCGGCATTTATCTAGCGCCTTCTGCTTATGAAGCGGGATTTGTTTCTGCTTGCCATCAAACGCCAGAAATAGAACAGACGCTGGCAGCAGCGGATCAAGTGTTTTCGGAGTTATAAGAGCGTTGTGCGTAGTTTATATAAAAACCACCCCGTCAGGCTAAAGCCTGACAACCCCTCCAAAGGAGGGGAATTAATACATCAAGGAAGGTACATACAAATTCCCCTCCTTTGGAGGGGCGCCTCGAAGAGGCGGGGTGGTTTTTGTGAATTATACTGCAACACCAAACGCTACTGCGCCAATTGCGCTCGACGAATTAACACAGCAACCGCATTTTGAAAAACAGCGGTACGGGTATAAGAAGAAAAATTAGCATACTGTAAAGCTTTTTTCGCCCATTGCTCCGCCTCACGATAACGTTTTTGCGCCAAATGAATTTCTGCTAAACGTTTATAAGCAACAGCAGATCTGGGTTGGATGTGTAGCGCACGCTCTACATTCGAAGCGGCTGCCAGATAATCACCTTTTTTCCGTGCTTGATCCGATTGTTTTAATAATTGAATCATCGCTGGTGGTAAACCCGCAAATTCCGCTGAAGTCCGAGCAATCATCGGTGTGCGCGTGCTTCTCATCGCCGGCGCAGCAGGTGTGGTCAACAGCGCAGGCGCCACATTAACGGGAGGCGTCTCTGTCATAGGCGGCGCGGACAAAGAAAAAGGCTCTGGCTCATTCACCGCACCTTGATTTGAATCCGCACCTTCCGCTGTAGTCGAAGGAGCGGATTCACTGGCAACAGGATCTGGATGATTCACGTCTGGTGGTATCGCAAAAACAGCCCTCGTTTGATAACTCACAACGATGAATAATATCGCTCGAAAAATCACTTTCCACATATGAATACCTTTATGCATCGAATTAACTACCCGCTGTTTCTAAATGATTATTCGGATTCTCACCAACGCTAGGATGATTGGTTGGCGCAAGATCCGTCGCAGCAGGCACCCCTGCACCAGAAGCACTTTCATCATCAAATAAGGCATCCAACCAAGCAGGCGAGGGATCTATGCGTTCAACACAAGGACCATATTCCGTTGGAACATGAGATTTTTTTAGCGCCAATTGCACACTATTTTGGCATTCAGGCCGGCTCAAACCACCGGTTTGTCGATCCAACCATACGCGCTGGACTTCAGCAGGCATCGCTAAATTTAAGGGTGTTGGTTGCGCTTGACGCATAAAAGCAGTCCACAATTTTAATGCACCCGCAGCACCGGTTAAATGGGTGGGAGAATTATTGTCGTTCCCTACCCAAGCAACTGCTAAATAATTACCACTCATGCCAACAAACCAACTGTCACGATTATCATCGGTGGTACCTGTTTTGCCCGCAAAGGCTAAATGACTTGGCAAAGAACGATACGCCGGTGATCCCGTACCCCGCCACATCACTTGCTGCAAGGCCGACTGCAATAAATAAATCGGCACAGGATCAAATACCTGCTGCACTTCTAACGGATAGCGAGCAAGCGGTTTACCCCGATTATCTAATACTTCACGAATGACATGAATTGGACTGCTAAAACCATTTGCCGCAATGGTTTGGTACATGCTGGTCACTTCAAAGGGAGATAATTCAACAGAACCTAACAATAAAGAAGGTAATGGCTGCAAAGGTTTTTTAATACCTAATCGCTCCAGAGTGCGAATCACTTGGCGCAAACCAACATCCATCCCTAAATTGGCGGTTGCTAAATTATAAGAATGCACCAATGCATCTTGCAGAAAAACGTTGCCATGAATTTTTTTATCGAAATTACTCGGCTGCCAAATTTGACCCGAAGTCAGCTCGGTACGAACGGGCTGATCTTTCACAATAGTATTTAAATCATAATTATCTCGCTCTAGTGCCGTTAAATAAACCGCCGGCTTAATAATCGAGCCCACAGGTCTTTGTGCATCTAACACCCGATTGAATCCGGCATAACTGGGTTGCGCATCAGAAACCAGGGCTAAGACTTCCGCATTATCAGGGCTGGTGACAATAAAAGAACCTTGCAATGCTGGACTAGAACGACGCAAATCCTGAATCGTACCCACCATGGCACGCTCCGCAAGCTCCTGCATTCTAGGATCTAAAGTGGTAAAAATACGCAGGCCTTCGTTATGCAAATCATCTTCTTTATAATCTTGCAATAACTGACGTTTCACTAAATCCATAAAAGCTGGATAACGATTGGTGCTTTCCTCTTTGCTGCTGACAATATCCAACGGTTTGGATTTTGCCTGACGCGCTTCCTCTGCCGAAATCAACTTAGTTTGCAAAATTAAATCGATCACTTCATTACGACGTTCTTTCACACGTTCGCCATGACGATAAGGATTATAATAAGAAGGGCCTTTGATAATAGCGACTAACATAGCCACTTGATGAAGACGCAATTCACCAAAGGGTCGACCAAAATAAAATTCACTGGCCAAACCAAAACCATGAATAGCACGAGATCCAGATTGACCTAAATACACTTCATTTAAATAAGCCTGCAAAATTTGTTGTTTGCTGTAGTGCATTTCCAACAACAAAGCCATATAGGCTTCGGTGAGTTTACGACTTAATTTACGTTCATTAGACAGATAAATATTTTTAATTAATTGCTGAGTGAGCGTGCTGCCGCCTTGAACCAAACGCCCTTGCGCTGCGTTTACCCACAAAGCACGCAACATCCCTTTCGGCGAAATACCATGATGGCGAAAAAATTGACGATCTTCCGTTGCGAGTAACGCAGCCACAAAATAGGGCGGCACTTCTTCTAAGGAAATTAATACGCGATCTTCATTATGCTCTGGATAAATACCGCCAATCACATAGGGCTCTAGGCGCACCAAACTGGTTTGCACCGAAGCGGCTTGTAAACTGGTAATACCATCATTACCGCTAAAACCTAAGTGAACACGCTGAGCCGCTTCTTCCCCATCCCAAAATTGGAAGGCTCGGGTATAAATATGGAGCATGCGGCCATCGACGGCATAAGTGCCAGGACGATTAATTTGGCTGGTGGCTTGATAGCCTAGACGTTTGAGTTCTTGTATGACTTGGATTTGACGAAGATTAGCGCCGACATAAAGCTCCAAAGGTCGAGCATATACTTTAGCAGGAATACTCCATAACTTACCGGCAAGACTTCCTCTAACTTGGAAATCAAGATAGCCACCCCATAACAATACCAGCACACCCACCACACCACTGATATATAACAGGTAACGCCAAAAGACGCGTGACAGACTCACCTCGTCTTCATCTGCATCATGTCGAACGTGTTTTTTCTTCGCCATAGCTCCACTTTACATCCAGTTCTCGCGCTGCCTTAACATCATCTAATCGCCGTACTGGCAAAGTATGTGGCGCTGTCTTTAACAGCGTAGCATCTTCTGCTGCTTCTTTTAAAATACCTTCTAACGCAGCAACAAATAATTCTAATTGTTCTAACGATTCTGTTTCCGTTGGTTCAATTAACCAACATTCTGGCACCAATAAAGGAAAATAAGTCGTTGGCGCATGAAAACCGTAATCCAATAGTCGCTTAGCAAAATCCATTGCATTCACGCCATATTGTTTGAGCTGCGGACTCAGGGAAATAATAAATTCGTGGGATGCGCGCCGAGTGGGATAAGCTAACGTAAATCCCAAATCAACCAAACGCTGCATTAAATAATTGGCATTTAAAGTTGCATATTCAGCGACACGCAATAATCCAGCACGCCCTAATACTCGAGCATAATAATAAGCACGTAATAAAACACCGGCATTGCCCATAAAAGCAGAGAGACGACCGATAGAGTGTGGAAAATCATGTTCAGTGGACCAACGATAAAAATCTTTCGACTTCATCACGATCGGCGTAGGTAAGTAAGGTAATAATCGTGATGCTACCGCTACTGGACCCGCACCGGGACCACCTCCCCCATGAGGCGTGGCAAAAGTTTTATGCAAATTTAAATGCAGCACATCAAAACCCATTGCACCGGGTTTTACTTTACCCAAAATCGCATTGAGGTTCGCGCCGTCGTAATACAATAAACCGCCGGCTTGATGAATTGTTTGCGCAATTTCAGCAATCGCACGATCAAAAACGCCACACGTGGAAGGATTCGTCATCATCAAACCAGCGGTTTGCGGACCAACGGCTAATTTCAATGCATCTAGATCAACATCACCATCAGCTTTCACCGGAATTTCTCTCACGGTATAACCACACATTACCGCTGTCGCAGGATTGGTACCGTGCGCAGCAGCAGGTACTAAAATTTCCGTGCGCCCATGATCTTGACGAGATTGATGATACGCACGAATCATCGCAATACCTGCAAATTCACCCTGAGCGCCTGCCATAGGCGTTAAGGAAACGCCGGCCATCCCGGTTACTTCAGCTAAAATTTCCTGTAACTCAAATAAACAAGTCAAATAACCCTGACTGTTGGTTTCAGCCATTAAAGGATGACGATTGAGAAATCCTGGTAACGACGCCGCACGATGGGCGCCCCGCGGATTATATTTCATGGTGCAAGAACCCAAGGGATAAAATTGGGTATCAATGGAAAAATTCTTGCGCGACAAATTGGTGTAATGACGCACCACTTGTAATTCAGAAACTTCTGGAAATCGCGGCAATTGCCGACGCATCAAATGGGCGGGAAAATCCAACGGTGCACTAGATCCACCAGGCGCTTCTGCCATGGATCGACGACCCGGTTGGCCTTGTTCGAATATCAACATATAAAACCTCAGGAATTGAATCTCCCCCTTTAAAAAAGGGGGATTGAGGGGGATTTTGAAAACAGATTAAGTTCCTCAGAAAAATCCCCCCTGCCCCCCTTTTTCAAAGGGGGGTATTATTTATACTGCAACTACTAATTTAATCGCTTCCGCTAACACATCCACATAACGACTCAAGTCAGCGGACGCTTTTGTTTCCGTCACACAGACTAATAAATGCTGCGTTAATTCAGGGTAAAAAGGCTGTAGATCCACACCTGCTTGAATATTTTGTTTAGCCATAAAATGAATCACTGATGCTGCTGCAACAGGTAATTGCAAAACTACTTCATGAAAACGTGCGCGATTAAAGTGTGCCTTTACGCCTGGAATCACACTGACTTTTTTAATCAATGCTTCACAGTTTTGGTGAGATTGCTGAGCGACTTCTGCCAAACCTTGTGCACCTAACAAACTCATGAAAACAGTCGCCGCAGTCACCGCTAAGCCTTGATTAGTACAGATATTAGAAGTTGCCTTAGAACGACGAATATGTTGCTCTCGCGCTTGTAAGGTTAAGGTAAATCCTTCTTTGCCGTCTAAATCTACTGTACGACCAATAATACGCCCTGGCATTTGACGCACCAAAGATTCACGGCAAGTCATAAAACCAAAATAAGGCCCGCCAGAGGCCAAAGGTACGCCCATGGGTTGACCTTCCCCTACCGCAATATCAGCACCGCTTTGCCCCCATTGGCCTGGCGGCACTAAAACTGCCAAGGCCATGGGATTGACCTGTGCAATCACTAACAAACCCCGTGCATGGGCCCAATCCGTTAATGCATGGACTTCTTCCAACACACCAAAAAAATTCGGTTGAGGAATCACCAAAGCAACCACACCCTCGATATTTAATTGTGCTAAATAAGTTTGATCAATTTGACCGCCTTCATCGTAAGGCAATAACTGCAATTGAATGCCTTGCGCAGCAACAATGGTTTCGCAAACCTGACGATAAAAAGGATGCACTTGCATCGGCATTAAAATGGTTTGACCTGATTTTTTTTTCTGGCAACGCACCGCCATCAATAAGGCTTCCGCCAACGCAGAAGCGCCATCGTATAAAGACGCATTAGAAATATCCATCGCAGTTAATTGCGTGATCATCGACTGATATTCATAGATGGTTTGCAAAGTGCCTTGACTGGCCTCTGCTTGATACGGCGTATAAGCCGTCATAAATTCCCCACGGGTTACCACATCCCAAACTGCCGCAGGAATAAAATGCTCATAAGCACCCGCACCTAAAAAATTCAGCTGCCGATCACTGGTCACTGCGCGCTCCGTCATCAAACGAGTCGCAGACATTTCAGAAATACCTTCAGCAATCTCTAATTTTTCAGCCCATAAATCAGGCGGAATTTCATCAAATAATTGATCGATGGTATCGAGCTTCAGCGCACTTAACATATGCGCGACATCAGACTCGGTGTGAGGAATATAAGGCATATTAATGATCTTCTTCTGCAAGTTGCTCTTCATATTCATCGGCAGTTAATAAATCATTGAGCTCTTCAGTATCACTTAAACGAATCCGGAAAATCCAACCATCGCCATAGGGATCAGAATTAATTAATTCCGGCGCATCCTCCAAGGCTTCATTCACCGCAAGCACTTCACCGGATACCGGCGAATAAATATCCGAAGCTGCTTTTACCGACTCCACCACACCGGCTTCTTCACCCGCAGCAAATTCGTGTTCCACATCGGGCAATTCGACGTAAACTAAATCACCCATCGCTGCTTGAGCATGTTCGGTAATTCCAATATAGGCAGTACCATCCTCTTCTACTCGGATCCATTCGTGAGAAGCCGCATATTTTAATTCTCTTGGAATAGCAGTCATGGTTCGTTATCCCCTCTGTGAGATGTATGATTCATTCAATGGAAAAAAAGAAGGTCGATTATAGTGACCCAAACTAAATTTTTATAGAGGCTCCAGTCCTCTCACTGTGGATTTAGTTGTTTTCTCATAAAGGTTGATGCACTTGTTTGCCATCGCGGACAAAACAAGGTGTCACCACTTGAGCGGATTGCCATCGACCTCGAATATCCACCTCTACTTCATGCGTCAAAGGTAAAGGCAAGCGAGCCAATGCAATACTTTGCTCCAAGGTAGGAGAAAAAGTGCCACTCGTAATCACACCTTGACCCGTTGCAGATTTTACGACTTGTTCCGCTCGCAGCACACCACGACCTTGCAAAATCAAACCAACTAATTGATGTGTGGGTTGAGCACGCTCAGCAATTGCAGACCGACCAATAAAAAGACGATCTTCTGGCTGCCAAGCAATAGTCCAACCCATATTGGCTTTTAAAGGAGAAAGGGTGTCATCCATTTCATGACCATATAAATTCATACCCGCTTCCAAACGCAGTGTATCTCGAGCACCCAAACCACACGGTTTCACACCAGCAACTAACAAATCCTGCCATAGGACCTCAATGTCAGTGTGAGGCAAAATAATTTCCACGCCTTGCTCACCGGTATAACCCGTACGAGCGACAAACCAATGATCCACCCAAGCTGCTGAAAAATATTTCAATCCTTGCGCAACCGCTTTAATAGAATCTGGTAAACGAGCAATCGCTTCTGGACCTTGCACGGCTAAAATTGCTAAATCATCTCGATGTCGCCATTGTAGATTTTTGCCTTGCGTTTGCTGAGTCAACCAAGCCAATACTTTGGCTCGAGTCCCCGCATTCACCACCATTCGAAAACCATTGGCAACGCGATAAACAATTAAATCATCAATCACACCCCCCGCTTCATTTAGCATGGCAGAATATAATGCATCACCGATATTTTTTAACTTAACAACATCATTCGCTAATAAAAAACGTAAAAAAGATTCTGCTTCTGCGCCGTTAAAATCAATCACTGTCATATGAGACACATCAAACATGCCAGCCACCGTGCGTACCGCATGATGTTCTTCCATCAGAGAACCATAATGAATCGGCATTTGCCAGCCACCAAAGTCCACCCATTTCGCGCCTGCTTCACAGTGCTTGTTATACAATTGGGTTTTTTGTGACATAGCCTTTATTTCCTTAATTTAATGAATGCCAGCAGCATTTTTGATAATAAGCTGCTTGGCGCTTGACCAATGATTGAGATTTCTAACGCCCACATTACGCAACCAACGAATCGGCAAAGGTTTCGCAGCATAAATACGTTTGAAAAATTCCATGGCTAACGCCATCAAACCATTGTGGCCTTGACGAGATCGTTGATAACGTTTTAATAAAGAAAGATCACCGAGGG
>JAHFSE010000086.1 GCA_023265895.1 Gammaproteobacteria bacterium | reverse complement strand
TAGAATATCTAAATTTTGTCGTCGAATTAAATATAACAATAAATCTAGCGGACCTTCAAAAGCATCGAGCACCACTTCTAAAGCATCGGGCGGAATATACAAATCTTGCGGTAAATCAGCCATGGCAAAACCATTGACCCACGCCAAAATATCTTGTGGTGCGGCTGGCGGTAACGGCGCTGATTCAACAACATCCATGCATGATATTTCTGTTGTCGCATCTGGAATCTCAGAAGGTATCGTCAAATCCAACGTATCAGCATTAACAACCTCGGTTGTATTTCGCTTGGCTAAATAGGCGCGCGCCAACTCAGCAGGCGTCCTGACTCGTTTTTTTTCAACCGACAAATGGATCACTCCCTCATCTAATAACCTAAGCCCATGGCAGCACGGACTTCTTCCAGAGTTTCCTTAGCAATTTCGCGAGCGGCTTCTGCGCCTTCCACCAAAATACTTCGAACTAAATCAGGATGACTTTCATATTCACGAGCACGTTCTCGAATCGGTGCAAGCGCAACCTGCACTGTATCGCTGAGGGATTTTTTGCATTCAATACAACCAATACCCGCGCTTGTACAACCCGTCTTTACCCATTCCTTACTGACTTCCGAAGAATAAATTAAATGCAAAGACCACACAGGACATTTTCCTGGCGTACCCGGATCGGTACGTTTCACGCGAGCGGGATCCGTTGGCATGGTACGAATATGGCGCTCAGTCACCGCCGGATCTTCACGCAAAGGAATGGTATTACCATAGGATTTCGACATTTTCTGTCCATCTAGCCCTGGCATTTTTGCATGTGCAGTTAATAACGGATGAGGTTCCGGTAAAATCACTTTACCACCACCTTCCAAATCACCCAGCAAACGTTCTTTATCGACTAAGGTGAGATTTTGTTGGTCGGATACCATAGCTTGAGCAGTCGCTAATGCTTGCTCATCACCTTGCTCTAAATATTGCTTTTTCCATTGCGCATAAAGCTCAGCTGATTTCTTGCCCATTTTTTTAATGGCAGCAATCACAGCTTTATCAAAATCTGGCCCACGACCAAATAAATAATTAAATCGTCGCGCGACTTCTCGAGTGAGCTCCACATGAGCCACTTGATCTGCACCCACCGGCACTAGCCCAGCTTTATAGGCTAAAATATCTGCGCTCTGCAATAAGGGATAACCTAAAAATCCATAGGTTGAGAGATCTTTCTCTTTAAGTTTTTCTTGCTGATCTTTATAACTGGGTACGCGCTCTAACCAACCCAAAGGTGTCATCATTGAAAGCAATAAATGCAACTCCGCATGTTCCGGCACATGAGATTGAATAAATAAGGTCGCAGATCCTGGATTAACACCCGCAGCCAACCAATCAATCACCATATCCCAAACAGAGGCTTGAATGCCGGCCACTTGTTCATAGTGAGTGGTCAGCGCATGCCAATCGGCGACAAAAAAGAAGCATTCATATTCATGCTGTAAGCGCACCCAATTACTCAGCACGCCATGATAATGCCCCAGATGCAAACGCCCCGTTGGACGCATACCAGATAAAACCCGCTGTTGTGTGACCACAGAATTCAAAGCTCACCTCGACTCAATATTTTTTACCCTGGCCTCGCACAATACTCATGGATATGCACAAAGCAACAAACCTCGGCAGTAAATCCTAAAATGCCTATCAACTCAACTGTTATTCAACCGATTAAAAATGCGTAATATCACCCAATCCCACACGCATAACCTGCGGATACCCTTGCGTTAAATCCACCACCGAAGTGGAAGTAATAGATCCCATACCTGCATCAATAATCCAATCCACTTGATCACCTAATTGCGCTTCCATTTCCTGCGGATCTGTTAACGGCCACTCAGATCCGGGTAAAATTAAAGTGGTTGTCAGTAAAGGTTGATTGAATTGCTCTAATAATTGTTGCGTTATTAAATGATCAGCGACACGAAAACCGATGGTTGCCCGCTTATGATGCCACAGTCGTTTTGGCACCGCTCGACTGGCTTTTAAAATAAATGTATAGGGCCCAGGCAAATAGCTTCTTAATATTCGATAATCGGCATTCTCTACTCGTGCATAATGGGAAATTTCTGAAATACTTCGACACATTAATGTGAATGGATGCTGGGCACTGAGCGCACGAATCCGTAGAATACGCGCAATCGCTTCTTTTTCTCCTAAAGCGCAGGCCAACCCGTAGGCAACATCTGTTGGATACACAATAACGCCACCACACGCCAATGTTTCCACGATGGGACGCAATAAACGGAACTGCGGATTTAAAGGATGAATCGAAACTAACATGACTTTAATTGACTACTTATATTTAAGAAAGTGCATTCCATGAAACCATTACTTGATTTATTCCCCGGTATTGTTTTTTTCATCACTTATTTTACCACCAAAAATTTCATGCTTGCGACTTATGCGCTCGTCATTAGCAGCGCAGCACAAATTGCTTTGCATTGGTTGGTGACAAAACAATTTGAAAAAATGCAAGTTGCCGTTTTTCTCATGTTACTACCCTTAGCAAGCCTAACACTCATTTTTCATAATGAACAATTTCTCAAATGGAAACCCTCTATTGTCAATTGGATCTTCGCTGGTATTTTATGGGGTAGTTATTATTTGCGGAAAAAAAATCTGTCGAAAGCAGCATTGCTCAGTATATTTTCCAAACTACCAGAAATTCCGCTAGAAAAAATTGCAGACCCAGTCTGGAATAAAATCAATCATAATGTCGCGTTTTTTTTAACCTTAGAGGGCATTGCCAATATTTGGGTCGCTTATCACTTCAGCACAGCCACTTGGGTCAGCTTTAAAGTCATTGGCTTGTTAGTAATGAATTTAGGCGGCATGATTTGGCTATCTATTTATCTATTGCTGCAAGGAAAAAAAATCGATACTACAAAATCCGTTTCAGAAAAAATCTAACCGCCCTTTTTTGCTTGACCACTATGCTGCCCCACTGTTTTATGAAACAATGCGCCGCCTATCCTGCGTCCTATATCAGGAATATTGGGAATAGATGCGTAATATTCATGTCATGATGGCGGGGCCCTGGGTCAAATGGAGGAGGCCTTGAATGTGAGCGGCGGTCCAAACATCAATCATTCCCGAATGAGCGCCCAAACCGAATTTAATTTGGTAGAGCTGAATCGCGCGGATAAGAAACAGACAAAATTATCGCAAGCGACTCAAGGCACACTTTCCCGCGATTATTCCGTTACCATTCATCATCAATTTACTCAACCACCGCCTAAAGATAAACAATTACCTAGGCCGGTGAATCACGTCCGCGTTGTCACTGTGACTCAATTAGCGGCTCGCTTAAATCACATGTTTGATGCGATTGATGATACGTTATTTGAATTAGCAGACCGAGCCCAAAATACCGAAGAGCAAACACTGTATTTCAATGGCATGCGCGAATTACGCAGCAAACGACGCCAAATTGGACATCAATTTAAAAATCGTCTCAATAATTTATTCGATGCATTGATTCATCCCGACAACAGTCCACTGATTCGCAATGAAGATGGAGAAACGCCACAGGTATTTGCCCCCCATATTGGTGCCGAAGCTTTAGCCGTCATGGTGCGCATCGTCAGTGAAGCACGAGCAAAATTAGCGACACCTTTATTGGATATACAGCAACGACTGGATAGCCTAGTACCCAGCCAAGTCAGTGATCACAATAACCCACTGGATCCGCAACAAATTTGCGATGCTTTTATTGGCATGGCAGAAATGACGCTAAAAATTGACAAAAAAATAAACTTATTAATCCTAGGGCAATTTTATCGGCATGTGATTGCTCATTTACCTCGAGTGCTTAAACAAGCCAATCATCTTTTCTCAACGGTTGGCGTCATGCCACGGAATCCAACGCTCAACTATGCAGAAACCTTATCTATAGAACAAACACCACACGTTGAAATAGAACAAATTATGCTGAGAGATCAAGTCAGCGAATTTCTCTCACAACGATTAACGTCACATCCCTTTGCCTTACCTAAAATTGCTATTGAATTATTTCAAGGCCCTTGGTGGCAAGTGATGCTGAGAACCGCACAGCAATCAGGATTACGCTCACAAGAATGGGAAAAACTATGCGAATTTACCGATCGAATCATGGAAAGCTTATTGCCTGAGCGAGCCTTGCAAGATCGCGCTGACTGGCTACACAGTTTGTCCGGTATTGTACAAGGCATGCGATCGTATCTTGGCTTAAGCAATTTAAGCGAGCAAGAACTCACACGTTATTTATCTGGCTTTGAAGAAGCACATCGACAAGTATTAGATATTTTAGCGATGGAAGATATTATGAATCCCACTTGCCCATTAACCGAAAAGTCGGCATCCACTCATAAAAAATCCACGCCTATGACGCATCACCAAACCATTCCAGCAGCAGAAATGAATTATTTTATTCAGCAGGTACAACAAATTCCGCTCCATAGCTGGATAGAATACGCTACTTTTCAAGGCACCTTAATTCGCTGTAAATTAGTAGAGAAAAATCACCAAACGCATTTATATACTTTCGTCAATAAACGGGGCGAAAAAGTGTTAGAGCAAGAAGTTTACGCAATTGCTCAAGCATTAAGAAAACATCATATGCGCATTTTGAAAAATAAACCTCTCTTACACCGTGCTTTCTCTTATCTCAAACAATCTTTCAAAGAGACGATGACAGAGGCCTAAACCAACAGCTGAGCAAACCCACAAAAATACCCGCACACAAACCAAATAAATGCGCTTCAACCGCCACCGGCCCACCAATCAACAACGCAGTACTCGCCGTATCTGACCACCGAGTTTGCTCCCATAATACCTTGGCAGAAACACCGAACAAACCTAACAAAGAAATTTTTGGGGTGACTGAATAGGTTCGAATTAAATAATAAATCATTAATCCATGTAAAACGCCAGATAATCCAACATACACATCACGATCGCTGAACCACCATAACCCAGCACTGACCAAAATACAGCAAGCGAAAAAAGCCAAAGTATCAGGCAACCATTCTAATTCTTGAATAAAAATTAAAGCGATCAACCCCAATCCACCCAAATTCAACAATGCGTGCTTCAAATTTAAATGCACCCAGTGACCGGTGATCCAACGCCACCACTGCCCTTGCTGTAGCGCGACACGATCAAATGCTAACAACTCACTACTTTTAGGTTCGAACAAAGCTAAACAGAGGACGCCGATCATAAGAATGAAGCAAGGAAATAATTGCCTCAAACTTCGCGCAGCTATTAACATGCTTTAATCACCTGCAATTGTTGCGTGAGCTTTTCCAGCGTTGAAGTAAGCTCTGCTAAACGCGCTTGCTCCTTAGCAATCACTGTCGCCGGTGCACGCTCAGTAAAATTGGCATTACTTAATTTTTCAGTCATGCGCTGAACCTCTATTTGATGCTTTTCCATCAATTTAGCCAAACGCTGAATTTCTGCTTCTTTATCAATTAAATCTGCCATAGGCACTAACAATTCCAATCCACCGACCCATTGCGTTGCAAAATGAGAAGAAGAGAATGCGGATTGATCTTGCTGCCATGCCAACCGATCTAATTTTGCCAAAGCAATTAAATTATTTTGATACTGAGTAGCACGCCGCTGATCTTCAACATCACCCCCACGTAATAACAAGGGGATTTTTTTAGCGGGAGATACATTCATTTCACCACGTAAATTGCGCACAGCATTAACGACCGCTTTCAACCAGCGGATATCCGCCTCTGCATGATTATTTTTGAGTTCAGCCTGAGCAATCGGAAAAGGCTGAATCATAATACTATTACCTTCAATAGGTAATCGCGCTTTCACATGCTGCCAAATGGTTTCAGTAATAAAGGGCATCATCGGATGCATTAATCGTAATAGCGTTTCCAACACAGATAACAAAGTCCATTGGGTGGCACGATGTTGAGCTGCATCTATAGTTTTATCTTGTAATAATTGTTTGGATAATTCGAGATACCAATCGCAGTATTCATGCCAGGTAAAATCATACAGCGACTGTGCTACATGATCAAAACGAAACTGCGCTAAAACCTGCGTCGTTTCCTCAATAGTGGATTGCAAACACGAAACAATCCATTGATCCACAACATTGTGAGAAATCTCTATTGTCGACGATTTAAAATCAACTGTTTCAGTATTCATCAAAACATAACGGGCTGCATTCCATAGCTTATTACAAAAATTTCGATAGCCTTCAATACGCCCAACATCAAATTGAATATCTCGCCCCGTAGAAGCCAAAGAACAAAAGGTAAAACGCAACGCATCCGTACCGTAGGATGCAATACCTTGAGGAAATTGTTTCTGCGTGGCCGTTTCAATTTTCTTTGCTTGCTGTGGCTGCATCAAACCATAGGTGCGCTTGGCAATTAAGGCGTCCAATTCAATGCCATCAATTAAATCTAAAGGATCTAATACATTGCCCTTTGACTTAGACATTTTTTGGCCTTCAGAATCACGCACCAACCCATGAACATAAACTTTTTTAAAAGGAATTTGGCCGGTAAATTTCAATGTCATCATAATCATTCGGGCGACCCAAAAGAAAATAATGTCAAATCCAGTGACTAACACATCCGTTGGATGAAATTTTTTCAACTCCTCGGTGGATTCTGGCCAACCCAAAGTAGAAAAAGTCCACAAAGCAGAAGAAAACCAAGTATCCAATACATCATCATCTTGTAGAAGCGTCCGTTCATCGGGAATGTTATATTTCTTTCTAACAAGCGCTTCACTCTCGCCAACATACACTTGATGACTATCATCATACCAAGCAGGAATGCGATGCCCCCACCAGAGTTGTCGACTGATACACCAATCCTGAATATTACGCATCCAAGAAAAATACGTGTTTTCCCAGTTTTTCGGCACAAATTCAATTTGTCCAGTTTCGACAGCACGAATGGCAGGCTCAGCCAACGGTGCAACTTTGACATACCATTGATAAGTTAAGAAAGGTTCAATCACCACACCAGAACGATCGCCACGAGGTACCTTTAATTTGTGCGGTTCAATTTTATCTAACAAACCTAATGCGTCCAAATCAACGACTACTTTTTTTCGGGCATCAAATCGATCTAATCCTTGATAGGCTAACGGCACTTGATCATTCAATGCCGCATCTTGCGTGAAAATATTAATCATAGGTAATTGATGACGCACACCCACTTCATAATCATTAAAATCATGCGCTGGCGTAATTTTAACGCAACCAGAACCAAAAGCAGGATCGACATAAGTATCAGCAATAATTGGAATCTCACGCTGTGTTAACGGCAATACAATCGTTTGTCCAATCAAATGCTGATAACGCTCATCATCAGGATGAACCGCAACTGCAGTATCTCCCAATAAAGTTTCAGGACGTGTGGTTGCAACAATCAAATATTCTACTGAATTTTTTACCGGATATTTCACATACCATAAATGCCCAGCTTCTTCTTCGGAAAGCACCTCTAAATCAGAAATGGCCGTGTGTAATTGTGGATCCCAATTCACCAAGCGTTTGCCACGATAAATCAAACCTTCTTCGTGCAATTGAATAAATACTTTTTGCACGGCTTTAGATAAATTGTCATCCATGGTAAAACGTTCACGCTGCCAATCTACGCTGGCACCCATACGACGCAATTGCTGAGTGATTCGACCGCCGGATTCCGCTTTCCACTGCCAAATTTTTTCAATAAAATTCGTGCGTCCTAACGCTTGACGTGTTAGCCCTTGCGCTGCTAATTGTCGCTCTACTACCATTTGCGTCGCAATACCCGCATGATCAGTTCCCACCTGCCACAAGGTGTTATGACCTTGCATTCGATGATAACGAATCAGCACATCCATCAAGGTATTTTGAAAAGCATGCCCCATGTGTAAACTACCTGTGACATTGGGCGGCGGAATCATGATGCAGTAGGCAGGCGCTTGCGCTATGGAGGTTGGTGAAAAATAACCGTGAGATTCCCAAGTTTCATACCAAATAGTTTCATGAGCATGTGGGTCAAAACGAGCATCCATAACCATAATATGTGACTCAAACTAATTAAGAATTACGCTGGATAGATTTAAAAAAGAATGGCGAGAGATAATGCGCTACAGCATACATTGAAGAGCGCTATTTAACAGCGCTCCAAACGACAGAGTGAACAATTAACCTTTAATTTGTTTTTCTTTAATTTCATCCAGCGTTTTGCAATCGATGCACAAAGTCGCCGTAGGCCGTGCTTCCAAACGACGAATACCAATTTCTACGCCGCAAGTTTCACAATAACCATATTCTTGATGCCCAATAGATTCCAATGCTTCTTCAATTTTTTTAATTAAACGTCGTTCACGATCTCGGGTGCGCAATTCAAAACTAAACTCTTCTTCTTGGGTAGCGCGATCTACTGGATCGGGTAAATTCGCTGACTCATCTTTCATGTGATGTACCGTACGATCCACTTCCTCCATCAAGTCTTGTTTCCACTGATTTAAAATGCGACGAAAATGCTCACGCTGTTGAGCATTCATATATTCCTCACCTGCCGCTGCATGATAAGGCGCAAATTTATGCGCATGCTCATCGGAAGATGCAACTGCAACCTGTGGCGTGGACTTCCGAGCTGATTTAGCAGCAGTTGTCGTTTTCTTAATTTTTGCACTCGTCGCCATGATTTACCTCATCCTTATGTATGAAACTGAGTCAGTTGCCTCAGAGAAAAACAACAAACCTTATAAGCCCCAGACCAACATGCCCCTAGACCAACGTGAAAGCCTAGCATAAAAGCCTAGCTAGACGAACACATTAGAAATGAGATCGCTTATAGCAACCGGGTCTGCCATTGTATCAAAACTGAGGCTCGATGGAAGGAGGCTGTTGGGAAATCTGGGATATATACCACCGCACTTCATAGTTTTGAAGGTGTCGGGGCCAGCTGCGCTAAAACACGCAACTTCACCTCAGAATCGGGTAACGTCGATATAAACCGTTCCAATTGCGCCAATGATTGCTGCTGCTGGCATTTCGCTAGAGATACTGTATGCACCGGCTTAAACACTTCACCGAAATACTGCTGCCACTCTTCAAAATCAATCACACCTCGACAACATAAATCCGCAGCGATTTGCACACCATCGTCTACTGCGCAAATCCAATCAATAGGTTGTCCTAAGTTTAACGCCTGTAGTGAACGCTCCAACTTAAACGGTTTCTGCTCGGGATCTCGACGAATAAATCCCGGGCAATCCACATTAAAATGTTTACCTAAATTACGCTGTAATAGCGCTCTGAGCACACACTCATCTTCTGCATCTAAAGGCAAATCATGCTCAGCAAGACATCCTTGCTTAAAGGTAGTCACAAATTGATCGACGGTTACATTACCTTTTAATGCAGCTAATAACAAAGCATACACTTGAGGATCTTGCTGACCATCATCACCTAAAAACAATAGTCTGGCACCCTGCGGATAATGCAATAAAGCTTCCAGAATTTGAAAAGTTTTATAGGAAAAACTTTTCGCCATTCCCGAAACACCATGCTGTCGAATTAATTTAGTAGCTACACCCCCAAGCCTAGGAAAATCTGCATCTGAGAAAACTTCGGTAATATTTTTTTGCAACGCGATGGGTGAACCTGTCACAGCATGAACATAACAGGGAGACTCTAAGGAATGTTTGCGACCGAATAAATGCTGTAAT
>JAHFSE010000190.1 GCA_023265895.1 Gammaproteobacteria bacterium | reverse complement strand
CTGCTTTATCGTGACGGTAAGCAGCAGTTTGGGGGAGTAATTGTAAAAATTGTTTGAAATTTTTTGCCTCTTCGATGAGATCGTGACAACGCTGTTTCTGTTTATTTTTCTCATTTTCTGAGTTGTGCAAGGCTATAGCCAGTTCCTTAAGCGTTTCCTTGTGATTGGCTAATATAATCAAGCACTTGTTTCTTCGCAGTAGCCATTCACTGACTTCCTCAATTGTACTTCGACCTACGATTTCAAGGGCGGCTTTCTCATCTTCTTGCAGTATTAGTTTTGAAAGTTCTAATTTTCCCCAGTCATCCATAAGGGCTTTTGCCTTTGGAAAATAGTCAGTTAGCTGATAACGAGGAGCAGAAAAACGCTCTAAAAAAGCCGTGACTTCAGTAGACATATCTTCGCTTTTAGACAAAGCAAATAAACGAAATAATAAACTACCAATCGAAGGGTATTTGGTAAGTAATTCAGATAGCTCTAATTCGGTGTAAGCTGGCTTTTCATTTCTGCTTGGATTTTGATCTTTATTGTCTGTAATTTCAGCTATCTCAGGTGGTACTGGTTTCACTTCTAAAAGTCCTCTGCCATTAATTTGTCAATTATTGATCATAACATACTCTTTGTAAGGTTAACAATATGTCAATTGTTATTAATTAAACAATTTGTAGTAGGTAATCCTGTTGAATTTAATGTTAGCCTATTTTCGTGTCATCCTCGACGCGAGCTTCGTGGTTCTTTACTGTCATCCCCGACATGCGAGCTTCGCGAGCAGGTCGGGGATCTACTGTGTTTAAAGTCAATCTTTTTTTGCAAATTAGGTATCCTTTTAAGGCAATATTTTTACACTAAAATTCAACTATTACTCTCGCGATCAGACGCATAGTTAAAATTAAATATCTTCGCTATGACTTATGACCTTGGTCGAAAATTTTAGCTTGCCATTTTAACCTGATGCAATTGATAATCTTTTTTATGTTTTAACATAGCATTTAAAGTTATCAATATTTTTCTCATAACCGCTACAAATGCTACTTTGGTTTTTTTCCCTTTAGCTATCAACCGAGCATAAAACTCTTTAATTCGCGCATTAAATTGGATACTAGATAAGGTAACCATATACAGCATCTTACGCACGTGAAAACGCCCCGCCTGAATAGCTCTATAACCGCTCTTTTTACCGCTATCATGATTAACTGGCGCTACCCCTATAAGGCTTGCTATTTCCGCTCGATTTAAATGACCTAATTCAGGAACACTGACTGCCAATAGCACAGCTGATTTATCACCTATCCCTTTAAATGTTTTTAATCGGGTAATGACTGCTTTTTTTACTTCATCTTTCATGACTATTTCTTGCAATTTTTTATCTATCAATTCCATTTCTCGCTCAATTTGTTTTATAAAACGATTCAATGAATCCTTTGTTGATTTTGCTAAATGGTCATGACTTAAACGCATTTTTTCTTTAATTAGAATATCGCCAAGTTGTTGTTTTCTTCTAATTAATTCCCGGGATTCCTCGTCTTTTTCACTTTTAATCACACTCGCTTCTACTTGTTTCTTTTCCCCAAATAATGCCAAAATCTTTGCATCGATTTTGTCAGTTTTCGCTAGGAATTTCTCTGACAATGCAAAATGATGCACCTGCGTCGGATGGACAATATGAACCTCTAATCCTAATGTGCTTACTACCTTGACACTTAGTTTTTCATATCCACCAGTAGGTTCTAACACAATGATTTTGATTGTATATTTACTTTTAATCTTAAGAAAAAACTTTTTAATCGCGGATGCTTCATTAACAATCTCTTGATGAATGTTTACAGGATGTAAATAAATATCAAGCTTGTCTTTAGCAACATCTATGCCTACAATAACCTCGTTAGTTTGACTCATCTTTATCTCCAGCTAAAAAAATGGCTCGGGATTGAATATACGAACTTTATGTTCTTTCTACTGTTCGAGCTCAAATTAATAAATGAGGTGGCGTACTAAGATCCTTACGTTCTACGACGAACAATCCATCGACGTACTACCACCTCAGCCACAACCTAATAATATTCTTTATCTTGTCGTGACTACACCTTTTTTGCTAGATCACTTTGTGCTCAGTAATTTTTATCATACAATCCATCTTTAGTTAAACATAGTGCTTATTCAAAAATGGATTCCGGACTGCTCGCTGCACTCGCCTCCGGCCTGCACCCTTGCTTCTCGGGTGAATGACAGAACCGGTTGTACCAGCTCCCAAGCGCGGCAGCTCTGATGATATTAGTCTCTTAAGAATCATACTTATTCCAGGATCAATACTCAAGCTTTCAACTCCACTTAAAATAACGCATAATCTCGCTCTGATTATCAGTAACCGCAGGAGTACTCAATCTTATGTCAACAATCAAGGAAGCTACCCTCTCTTCTCATACCCCAATGATGCAGCAATACTTGCAAATAAAGGCGCAACATCCTGATTTATTGCTTTTTTATCGTATGGGTGATTTTTATGAACTATTCTTTGACGATGCCAAACGCGCTCATCAATTATTAAATATTAGTTTAACTCACCGCGGGCAATCAGGTGGTCAGCCTATTCCCATGGCGGGGGTCCCTTA
>JAHFSE010000189.1 GCA_023265895.1 Gammaproteobacteria bacterium | reverse complement strand
GGGCGTTTGCAGCCATTGTTGAATTTGCTTATGAAGTGCCATGGATATTTGAGTGAGTGCGATGGGCAGTGGGATGGATGCCAAGCCGAGTAAACGATGTGCAGAGGGATTCATCAGATGGACCATAAAATTTTCATCTACGACGATAATGCCGGTTTGCATTCTGTCGATGATGAGAGAATTCAGTTGTTTTAAATCCGCTAAATGTGCAGTGGCACGATTTGCGGTAGCTTCTGCTTCGCCCAATCGACTGGCAATATTTTGTGAAAGCAGGGAGGTCGCAAAGAAAACCATACCCAAGAGGCCGGGTTGTATGTAGGCTTGTCGATCCGATGAGGTCAACAGAAATTGTTCAGTAAGTACCAGCAAAGTTGCAATGGCGGCAGTGAAAATACCCTGGCGGCCAGTGAGTAAAATGCTACCGGCAGCAACGGTGACCGTCATTAAAATGCTGAGGTTTTGTGTGATGCCGCCGTTGGCGTGAGCCAGTAAGATAATTAAAATCAGATCGATAATAATGGTAAGCAGTGTTGTGTGTTGCGTGAGGGGTCTATTAAAGTAAAAAGACACCAAAGTGAGGCTGGTGAGGAATAAAAAAAACACTGTTGTAGATAAATAAAGAAAGCGATTTTCGGTGGTTAACAGGTGATGTTGATGATCGAATAAGAAGAGGCCCAGCAGCAAAATACTTAATAACCAGCGATAGTATGCGTAGACTTTAATTGGGTTCCAGTTGTGATTCAGCGGGAAAGCGGTGGTAGGCATAATTTAGCGGCTGCAAAAAAGTGAACTTAGATGAAATGGATTCATTGACTATAAATGATGAGAAGACAGATGACGAATATTCGTATCCTAATTGCGCAAATGAATGCTGTGGTCGGCGATATTGAGCACAATACTCAGAAACTCATTGATGCAGCGTGCGTAGCGCGGGATGAATTCAATGCGCAAGCGATTATATTTCCTGAGTTGGCCTTAATTGGATATCCGCCGGAGGATTTATTATTACGTCCCGGTTTAATGGTGCGTGTTGAGCGCGCTTTGGCTCTTTTGCAACGAGCAGTGCCTGAGTTGTATGTAATCGTGGGTTATCCTGCTCGCATCGAGGATCATTTATATAATATGGCGGGTGTGTTTTATCAGGGTGAACAACAGCTTGCCTATGCCAAACAATATTTGCCGAATTATCAGGTATTCGACGAGAAACGTTATTTTACTGCAGGTCATCAGCCAGGTATTTTTTCCTTGGCCGGTGTGCCGGTTGCTTTAAGTATTTGCGAAGATTTATGGCATCCCCAACCGATGGAGCAAGCCAGATTATTGGGGGCTCGCTGCATGATGAGTTTAAATGCTTCGCCCTTTAGTGCCGGTAAAGAAGCGCAGCGCCGCCAATTAATGCAATTGCGTGCTCAGCAAGGTCAGATGCCAGTGATTTATGTCAATCGCGTCGGTGGACAGGACGAGTTAGTGTTTGATGGTGGATCTTTTGCGGTGGATGCACAGGGGCAATTAGTTATGTCAGCACCCTGTTTTACCGAAGGTTGTTATTTGGTAGAAAGTGTTTTCCATGTTCCAGCCTCTTATAATTTATTGCCGGCCATAACACATTCGGTGTTAGGACTTTGGCCAAGCGTCTATCGAGCGCTTGTGTTAGGTGTGCAGGATTATGTCGCTAAAAATCATATTCAGGGTGTCTTAGTGGGTTCTTCCGGTGGTATTGATTCGGCGCTGACTTTAGCGATTGCCGTGGATGCTTTAGGTCACGATCGAGTACACGCGATCATGATGCCATTTCATTACACCTCGAGTATGAGCTTGGAAGATGCTGAGCGTTTGGCAAAAAATTTAGCCATTGATCATCAAATACGGCCCATTGAAAAAGCGTACGACGCTATCCTAGAAATTTTGTCAGCCGATTTTTCTGAGCGCGCAGTGGATCTGACAGAAGAAAATATTCAAGCGCGTTTGCGTGGCGTTGTGTTGATGGCTTTATCTAACAAGCTCGGTTATCTGGTGCTTACTACGGGTAACAAAAGTGAAATGGCTGTCGGTTATGCCACTTTGTATGGTGATATGTGTGGTGGTTTTGCGCCACTCAAAGATGTCTCAAAAACTTGGGTCACTGCTTTGGCGCGTTATCGAAATAGTATCAGTCCAGTGATTCCTCAGCGTGTGATTGATCGGCCGCCTAGCGCAGAATTGCGCCCCGATCAAAGAGATGAAGACAGTTTACCGCCCTATGAAATCTTGGATGCCATTTTAGCTTTGTACATAGAGCAAGATTACAGCGCTGAAGCCATTATTGCTCAAGGCTTTGAGCCTGATGTGGTGGCTTTAGTCCTGCGATTAGTTGACCGTAATGAATATAAACGTCGGCAATCAGCCATTGGTGTGCGAGTGACTGAACGTGGTTTTGGTCGCGATCGTCGGTATCCCGTGTGTTTCCATTGGCCTCACTCAGCATGATGAACTAGAGCATTTAAATGACAATTGAGCAGTATCAGCAAACCGTCGATGCGTCCTATGCAGGCCGTCGGTTAGATCAAATAGCCGCTGAATTATTTTCTGATTATTCTCGTGCGAGATTACAAACTTGGATTAAAGACCATCATTTAC
>JAHFSE010000085.1 GCA_023265895.1 Gammaproteobacteria bacterium | reverse complement strand
GCGAGGTCATTGATGAGTTAGCAAAAGCGGCCGGCGTCGGTGCACAGGTTGCTGAAGTGACTGAGCGTGCGATGCAGGGCTTGTTAGATTTTAAAGAAAGTTTTCGGCAAAGAGTGGCTTTATTAAAAGGCTTAGATGCGTTGGCGTTGACGCAGATTGGCCAAACTTTACCTTTAACTGAAGGTGCTGAACGTTTAATTAAAACAGTTAAAGCATTAGGGTATAAAACAGCTATTATTTCCGGGGGCTTTACTTATTTTGGTGAAATTTTACAGCAGCAGCTTGGCATCGATTACATGTTTGCAAATGAACTGTTATTCGATGGAAATGGCAAAGTCTCTGGCGAAATTAAAGAACCTATTGTCGATGGTCAGCGCAAAGCAGAATTGCTACAGGAAATTGCGCGGCGAGAAGCCTTGAGTTTAGAGCAAGTGATTGCCGTCGGAGATGGTGCCAATGATCTTCCTATGTTGGGATTGGCGGGTTTGGGTATTGCCTTTCGAGCTAAGCCGTTGGTTAAGCAGACAGCAAATCATGCCATTTCTGCGTTAGGACTAGATGGTATCCTCTATTTATTGGGTGTTCGTGACAGTGATCAGATCGATCTGTTGGCGAAGATCAGCTAGGCTCATTATTTTAGCGCTTATATCAAAGCGGGGATTTTTTACCAAATATGTATGTTGAATTTGATAAGCAAAGACTGATGATTGGCCTGCGACCTTTTAGCTTTCAGGAGCCGCCTGTTTTGAGTAAAGATGCGCTGGGCTATAAATCTCATTACGGTTATGTCTTTGAAGAATTATTTCCACAATTAGAGCACCGTTTGGGATTTTTAGATGTCTTGAAGTATCGCCTTGCAGTGCAATCATTTACTTTGCCTGATCCAAAGGGCACCGCCTTTTTAGTGCATGGTTATTATGATCATGCGGGTTTACTTAAGCATGTGATTCAATATTGGTTAGAGCGCGGCGTGAATGTGGTTGCTTTTGATTTGCCTGGACATGGTTTGTCTACGGGGAATCCAGTTTCTATTCCGACCTTTGAATATTATCAGCAGATATTTAAATCGATATTAGCCTTAGGGCAGGCATGCGTTCATCCTTGGTATGCCGTTGGGCAAAGTACAGGATCTGGGATTATTGCTGATTTTCTATTGTCTGGTGGTTATACCCTTGAAACCTGTCCATTTGAAAAAATTATTCTAATGGCACCGTTAGTGAGGCCTGTGCGATGGTTCATGGTGAATTTGCTCTATTATTCTGTCGGCTTATTTCGTCCTTATGTGAGGCGTACTTTTGCGCGAAATTCCAGCGATAAAGCTTTTTTGCAATTTTTGTGTGAGGGTGATCCGTTGCAGTCACGTTTTTTATCTTCTTGTTGGGTTGGCGCGCTGTTGCGTTGGGTACCCAAACTACTCAGCGCTTCTCCGGTAGCGTTGGCGCCGTTGATTTTGCAGGGTGACTGCGACACAACAGTGGATTTTCGCTATAACCTCAAAGTGTTAAGAGAAAAATTTACCGATGCTCAGATTGTTCTATTGCCAGGCGCTCGTCACCATCTACCCAATGAATCCGCGCACTTTCGTGATGAGATGTGGGTCGCTATGGATCGCTACCTTTTTGATGCGTCCGGTGAAGATTTTATCTAGGCTGAGGATATTTTCTGCGCGAGCCTATTGGATTGCTACGAAATCGAGCATACAATGACCGGACGTTTTTTCAGAGGTGTAGTTAATCTTCCAGTACATAGGCTGGTTTGATTGCCTCAGGAAAACAATCAGAATGTAGGTTTTGTTTGCTGCCGTCATTGCTTTGATGCAAGGACAAGTGTGGACAAAATCTAAAAAATTAGCCTAATCTGAAGGGCTAGTCGCAGGCGGATTATTTGTGATTTGGATTTTCTGTTAGCGCTTTTATGTACGACAATCACGTTTTGAAAAGAGAACTGAGACTGTGAACATATATATCGGAAACTTGGCCTATGGTGTAACTGAAGACGAATTAAGAGAAGCTTTCTCTCAATTTGGTGAAGTTACCTCTGTTAACGTAATCACTGATGGACAAACTGGACGCTCAAAAGGTTTCGCGTTTGTTGAAATGCCTAATAACAGCGAAGCAGATGCGGCAATCAAAGAGCTGAATGATAAGCCTTTGAGTGGTCGTCCTATTCGTGTTAACCCTGCTAAGCCTAGAGGTGAGCGACCACAGCGTCCTCGTATGGGTGGCGGTGGTGGCGGTATGGGTGGTAATGGCGGCGGTAGACGTTACTAGACCTTCCTTGTAAAAAAATAGGAGCCATGTGCTCCTATTTTTTTGTCATCTCTTACTCTGATTAACTGTCGATAATAATCTTGAGTCAGTGACTTGTTATCTCTGCACGCTGAACGGATTTTATTTTGCTATTTGAAAATAGCCGCCTATAACTGTTTCTTCTTTCCAATAGATTTGTATGATAATGGATGACAAATAGATTCCGTGTCATTGAATTCAATAAACTGGAGCTGCCCTGTTATGTCTTGGAATGAACCACCTAAAGGTGATGGTAATAACCCACAAGATCCTTGGCGTAGTCACGGACGAAAAAATAATGATGGGCCACCGGGGCTAGACGAAATATTGCGTCAACTGAAAAATAAACTGAATAAATACTTTGGTAGAAAGAGCGGTGATTCTGGGAAATCTGCTGCGCCCAGTAAGGGGTCTAGTCTTTTTACCTTGGTGTTGGGGATCCTGTTAGTTTTGTGGTTCTCTGCAGGGATCTATCGCGTGGAGCAAGCAGAACAGGCTGTTATTTTAAGATTTGGGCAGTTTTATGAAATCACGGGTGCAGGACTACAGTGGCGCATGCCGTGGATAGATTCTGTTGAGAAAGTAAACACTGGGCGTGTAAGAACTCAGGCTCATCAAGCAACGATTTTGACGCACGATAAAAATATTGTGGATATGCAAGTCGAAGTACAGTACCGGGTGAATAAACCCAAAGCCTTCGTATTTAGTATTCAGGATCCCATTGGTGTTTTAGCGCAAGCAACGGAAAGTGCATTGCGTCAGGTGGTGGGTAGTTCAGATATGGGCAATGTCATTACTGAGGGGCGGCATGCCATTGCGCAGGATGTTAGACGAAAAATACAACGCTATTTAGACGCTTATTCATCCGGTATAGAAGTGACCAAAGTGAATATTGAGGATGCTCATCCACCCAATGATGTGAAAGCTGCGTTTGATGATGTGATTAAAGCGAAGGAAGATGAAGAGCGGTTAAAGAGCGAGGCGCAAGCTTATGCGAATGGTGTGATTCCTGAAGCTCGCGGATTGGCAACTCGGCAAGCTGAAGAAGCAGAAGCTTACAAGCGTGAGGTATTGGTGCGAGCTCAAGGTGAAGCGGAGCGCTTTACTCAATTATTGCCAGAATATCGACGCGCACCAGAGGTCATGCGTCAGCGGTTATACATAGAAATGATGGAGTCTATTTTATCCAAGACATCTAAAGTGATGATTGCGACAGGCAGCAATAACAATCTAATTTATTTACCGCTCGATAAGCTTATGAAAGAGACCCCTGAAGTTGGCGTAAAATCGCCTACAACAATAAAAGCGCCTATTGAAGTGCCGCCTGAGTCGTCGGTGAAACCTAATCGTTTTGGTCGAGAGGACCGTTAAGATGAATCAGAAATTAATGACGGTTTTATTAAGCCTGGTGCTTTTATTATTGGTGCTGCTGAATTCTATGTATACCGTTAAACAATCGGAGAAAGCGGTGCGTTTACGTTTTGGTCGTGTGGTTGAGACCAATTTGCCGCCTGGCTTAGGATTTAAAATTCCCTTTGTCGATGAAGTGCGTCGATTTGATGGGCGTGTTATTGCATTAGATTTACGTTCAGCAGAATACATTACGCAAGAGAAAAAACGCTTAATTGTCGATTCCTATGTGATTTGGCGAATTGCGAGCGTGGAAAAATTTTATACGGCGACCGGTGGTTTATTAGAAAATGCTCAGCGTTTATTAATGCCGCGAATTAATGAAGGGCTACGTAACAAATTCGGTGAACATACGGTAGATGATGTTGTTTCTGGTCAGCGTGAAGCCTTGATGACCAATCTAACAGCTGAAGTGAACGGACTCACAAAAACAGAGTTTGGTATTCAGGTCATGGATATCCGAGTCAAGAAAATTGAATTGCCTGCAACGGTAAGCGATGCGGTTTATAGTCGAATGCGAGCAGAGCGTGCACGAGAAGCTCGTGAGCATCGAGCCAAAGGTAAAGAATTAGCAGAAGGTATTCGCGCCGATGCAGATAGACAAGTGCGAATTCTTCGGGCTGAAGCGTATCGTGCAGCGGAAATTATTCGCGGACAAGGGGATGCACAAGCAGCTGCAGTGTATGCAAAAGCCTATAGCGCAGATAAAAATTTTTACGAATTTTATCGTAGTTTATCCGCCTATCGTCAAAGTTTTTCAAATCAAAAAGATGTTTTTGTATTAGGGCCTAAGGGCGAATTTTTCCGTTATTTAGAAAAATCTAAATAAATTAAATGCCGAAAAAAATGCTGCATCGTTTGTGATTGCACTGAGTCGGGTTGATGGGCGCTTGCAGAATCTCCTTTGCGCTATATACTGGCCTCCCTCCCTTACTCGGGAGGTGTTGGGCGTTTTTTCTAGATGAGATTTGTGGATATGGATAAAATTATAGAGTTTTCTCTTCGGCATTGGCAGTTGGTGGTTGCGTTTATTGGCTTAGCGATTGCGATTATCTTTGTTGAAACGAAGCGAGCTGGGGCAACGATTAGTTCTGCTCAAGCCGTGCAGTTAATGAATCGCTCAGAGGCCTTAGTATTAGACCTTCGTGAGCGTCAAGAGTTTATTGAAGGGCATATCACCCATTCGATGAATATTCCTGCGACCCATGTCCCCGATCGATTGGTTGAACTACAGGGCTACAAAGATAAGCCAGTGATTTTAGTCTGTAAAATGGGGCAGCATTCCGGGCACATAGGAAAAATGCTTCACAAAGCCGGTTTTTCTCAGGTCTACCGTTTGGCTTCTGGCATGAGTGGTTGGCAAGCCGATGGTCTTCCGTTAATTAAAGATCTCAATAAGTAATATTAGGGAGTATTTATTTCAATGAGTGAGCCGCAAGAAAAATTTAATTTACAGCGCATTTATATTAAAGACCTTTCCTTTGAAGCACCGAATACGCCAATGGTTTTTAAATCAGATTGGCAACCCGCTGTGAACATTGAGCTACGTACCCAGCATCAATTAGTTGAAGAATTTCATTATGAAGTGGTTTTAGTTGTGCGAGTGACGGTTAATAATGATCAAAAAGTGGCTTATTTATTAGAATTGCAGCAGGCTGGTTTATTTTTTGTGAGTGGTGTTGCTGCTGATGCCTTAGTCCAAGTTCTCAATGCCTATTGCCCAACCATTTTATTTCCTTATGCCAGAGAGACGGTAAGTGATCTCGTTACTAAGGGTAGTTTCCCTCAATTATTATTAGCACCGGTTAATTTCGATGCTTTATTGAATGATGCTTTGCGTAAAAAACAAATGGAACAAGAAACGGGCGCTATGCTTCAGTAGACTTCTTTCGAAACTGTGACGAGCGGCTGTCAGCTGAGGGCGGCCGGAGCGCAGGATACCGGAGTTTACTCGTTGTAAATGAGGATTCCGAGCACCGCCCAACCTCAGATCACAGTCGCGCAGTAAGTTTCGAAAGAAGTCTAGTAATCATTACGCTTGTTGAGCGGCACCAGAGAAAGCCTGTTGTCGCCACGCTTCATAAACAAAAATAGCCACTGAATTGGAGAGATTCAGGCTGCGACTATGTGCTTGCATGGGTAAATAGAGTACTTGGTCTAATTGATCCAGAATGACCTGCGGCAGTCCCCGAGTTTCTGGGCCAAATAATAAATAATCGTCTGGTTGAAAACAGGTTGTGTCATAACGATGTTTTCCTTTTGTTGAACAACCATAAAATTTTGGATGCGGTGTGGACGCTTGTTTGTCTGCTGCTAAATTTGTCAATGCCGTATATTGTTTAAATGCTTCATAAGATTCATGAACCCTAACCTTCGTCCATTCTGCATAATCTAAACCCGCTCTGCGCAATTTTTTATCATCGATGGTAAACCCAAGCGGTTCAATCAAATGTAAAACGCAACCCGTATTTGAGCAAAGTCGTATGATATTGCCGGTATTTGGGGGAATTTCTGGTTCATATAGAACAATATTAAGCATCATTATGACTCTGTTTTAGGGGAAAAGTTTTCTTTGTTTGAGCATGATTGCAGCAGTTTAAGCACTTTAAATTCAAGCGCAATCTTTTATGGTCGATAACAAGTGTATGAGCAAAGGCGATCAAAATATTTTCTTGGACAGTTTTAGACAGGCCTTTAAAAAAATTCATGCAATTGTTTAAAAAGTAACCTACTCTGATTTATGAATAGATTTGTATCGTGGCTAAATTATGTAATGGCGTCATCAAATCAGGTCAGACAGCAATGGATTCTGTGATACCCATTAAGGAGAAACTCGGTGAAGTGGCCCTGGAGTAATCGAAATAATCGTAAAAAAGAGCTCTTAGGTATGGAGCTAGGTCCAGGTGGTGTGGCATTTGCGCATATCTCTGCGGTAGGCCCTGACAGATATCGCTTGGTACATTGCGAATACATTGAAGAATTTGAAGAATCCAAACATCCAGCCATTTGTATGGATTGGATCTCACGCAATCACTGTAAAGGTTTACCCTGCAATCTCAGCTTACACCCCAATAATTATCAGCTTCTATTAGTTGAAGCGCCTGATGTTGAAGCCCATGAAATGCGATCTGCGCTTAAATGGCGGATTAAAGATTTAATTGATTTCCCCTTAGAACAAGCAGTCATGGATTCATTTTTGTTACCAGAAGATGCTTATCGCGGTCAAATGCGCATGGCTTATGTTGCTGTGGCCTATCGGGAAACCATTGAGCGGATGGCTGTTTTAACAGAAAAATGTGATTTGGAATTAGCTTCTATCGATATCCGTGAATTAGTCGTAAGAAATTTATTATTAAAAACGTTTGAAGCGCAAGGAGAAGCCGCGGAAAGCGTTGCCTTTATGACACTGAGAAAAGCGAATAGTTTAATTTCTTTATTTGGTAGTAATCAGCTTTATTTGAGCCGTCGAGTGCAATTACCGATCGATCATTTAGAAGGTAATTCATATGATACCGAGCGTTTGCTGGATGACTTGGTGGTAGAAGTACATCGCTCGATCGACTATTACGAAAATCAATTGGGTAAAGGCATGTTGCATCGTTTGATTTTGGCGCCAACCGTGGTGCCTCTCAAACGCACGCTCAGTTATCTCTCAGAGCAAATTAACAACAAAATTTCTACGTTAGATTTAGAGCAATCGCTAGAGTTTGCTGAGCCTTTTGATTCCGCCGTTCAAGCTCAATGCTTAGGAGCAATCGGTGCAGCTATGAGGATTATGTCGTGAGTCGTCCATTACAACAAATTGATCTCTACGTGGCTGAAGTTAGATTAAATCACGATTGGTTAAATCTGAATGTGGCGTTGAAAGGCGTCGGCATCTTAAGTTTGTTATTAATGGTGTGGACTCTGGGTTTAGTGTGGAGCTGGCATCAACATAAAAATGATGCTGAGCTTGCCACGCAGCAATTAGCTTCAGTTAAAAATGAACTTGAACATTTTGGTATTAATTTAGGCGAAAGAAAAAAGGATGAAAGTTTACCCTCTAGAATTGAAGCAATGAGAAAAGATTTAGAAAGTAGAAAAAAATCCTTTGCGTATGTTACGACACAAAAAAATGATCAAGAAAAAGGTTTTGCCTCGATACTAACCAGTTTGGCAACTAAAACAATGAATGGCGTTTGGTTAACGCGTATCGCAATTGCTGACAGTGGTGAAAGAATGCAATTAGAAGGAAAATCCATTGATCCTGGAAAAGTGCCTGCTTATCTAAAAAGCTTAACTCATGAAACGGCAATGATGGGTAGGAATTTTGATGGCATGAGTTTCGATCGTGATAAGGACGATCCAAGAGTGATCAGTTTTATATTGAATTCTGGAAAAATGATTGAAAGCGCCAATGAGGACAGTAAGAAACCAGAGGAGAAAGAGGTTTCTCCAATGAAAGCTTTGTTATCACAATCGCAGCCGTTAGAAAATTAAGTGTATCGTGTATGGAGTGCACATGAATAATCTCTCTGTTCAATTATCGGAGCAATTACAAAAAGCTCATACATGGTATGAATCTATCGGCCAACAAAAACGGCGATTAGTATTAGGCAGCGTTATGGGTGTCGTTTTGTTGATGTGGTCCTCTGTCATCTATTCACCTTTGAAGAACAGTATTAATACTTATCGTAGCGATGCAGAAACCAATAACAAAACAATTGCAGAGATGCAAAAGAAACTATCAGAAGGAAAAATTGCTTTCAGTAAAGATCCTGATGAAGAAGAAAAGAAAGTGATGAGAGCGATTCAGATTCAAATAGATGCCATTGATAGTCGCATGCATGGTGTCACAACTGGGTTGGTTGATCCTAAATTAATGACGCAAGTATTAGGGCAAATTTTAAGAAATGATGGCGGCCTTACTTTATTGAAAATGAGTAGTTTAGAACCGGTTTCTGTTGAACAGTTAACGGGTGACATAGGATCTAATTTGCAGACTGAAAAAACAGCGCTCTTTCGTCATGGCGTAGTCATGAAATTTGAAGGTACTTATCATGATGTATTGAATTATTTAACCGCAATCGAGCATTTGCCATGGGAATTATTTTTTGGTGGCCTAGATTATCAAGTAAAAACCTATCCCACAGCTCAAGTCACGTTAAAGATCTACACCTTGAGTGATCACAAAGCATTGATTGGTGTTTAGGATAAAGATTATGAAAAAGCAACATACGAAAATACATCAACTCTTTTGTTTTTTAGCTGGGTTGATTATTTTTGCTGTGAGTTTATCGGTATGGGCTGTCAATGCTGATCAATTACAAGATCCAACAAAACCCTATGATTGGGGCGTGACGCAAGCAGGGAAAGATCAAGATGCAGAGGAAGAAGAGCTGCCTGAATTAAAACTCAGCTCGATTATTTATTCAGTACAACGCCGCTTAGCAATTATTAATGGGCAAATGGTGAAAGAGGGAGATGTGGTGGATCAGGCGAAGGTCATTCGTATTAAACCGAAATTTGTTTTAGTGAACAGATATGGTGAATCGATGACGCTAACCGGGCAGTCGGCGGACGTAGGGCAAGCCATGAGTGTCATTAAGCGATAAGCTGTTTATAGAAATGATGTGAAATGGGTTGAATTAATTGTGATTATTAAAGGATGTAAGACAGTGAAAACGAAGCATAACATCATGGTTGGAGTAGGCATCAGTGCGTGTTTTCTGGTGACTTCATGTGCGAATGTTCCTTCGAGTAATAGTATTCATCAGGATATTAAAAAGGAATTAAGTGCGATTGATGCAACGCCGATACCCAAAGTAAAAAAAGAGCTTGAGCCTCGAAGTATTTCGCTCAGTGATGATAATATCCAGAAAGATTTGGTTGCACCCATGAATATTCAGTCGACCAATAGCGCGAAAAAATCCGAAAGTCGTTTTGATGTTTCAGTGACAAATTTGCCAGCCAGAGATTTTTTTATGGGTCTGGTCGCTGACACGGATACGAATCTGATTGTGCATCCAGATATCACCGGTAATGTGTCCATTAATTTGAAAAACGTCACCCTAGAAGATGTGTTGAAAGCCGTCCGTGATTTATATGGATTTTCTTATGAAAAAAATAATTATGGCTATCATATTTATCCGCAGCAACTCACTGCGCGCGTTTATCATCTCAGCTATTTAAATGTAAAACGAATGGGTTCTTCTAGAACCAATGTCAGCAATGGCGAACGTGCTGCTGCATCTTCTGGTTCTAGTAATTCTGGTGGGGATAGTAAAGATGCTTCTAGTGGTGCTA
>JAHFSE010000188.1 GCA_023265895.1 Gammaproteobacteria bacterium | reverse complement strand
CTGAAAAAAAAGTTCACTTTGAGCACCAAAGGTATTATCCGCCAAACGCGCTTGTAAAATACGACCTTCTAACGTACTGCAAATAGCTGTTGGCTGTTCATAAATTTCTTTCAGCATGTAATGCCGATAAGGACCTTTATCCGCACCATCAGCAGAACCGTCGAAGGTAATAATATCAGCGACTAGATCGTTTCCTTGCTCATCGAACAATTCAATTTTATCTCGGGTAATTTTTGCAACGATGCCTTCTTCAACATAAATAAAACGATTGGTCACAGGTAACAAAGCCAGCTGGTCGGACGCAATAAAATTTTCACCAATACCCACACCAATGACTAAAGGGCTACCTTTGCGCGCTGTAATTAAATTATCTGGCTCCGCATTGGCAATCACCCCCAAAGCGAACGCACCTTCTAATTGCTTGAGCGCTTGCGTCACCGCAGATAACAGGGAAATATTATTTTGATAAAAAGACTCGATGAGATGGGCAATCACTTCGGTATCGGTTTCTGATGAAAACACATAACCTTGCGCCATTAATTGTTTTTTTAGCGTGGCATAATTTTCAATAATACCATTATGTACGATACACACGCGATCACCGGATACATGAGGATGCGCGTTGCGTTCACTGGGTGCGCCATGGGTTGCCCAGCGAGTGTGGGCAATCCCTAAAAAACCTTCAGTTTTTTCTTCGGTCAGCGCTTGCTCTAATTCAGCCACTTTACCGCGACGACGAACACGCTGAATGCGTTGTTGCTCAGTTGAATAGACTGCGACACCGGCGGAATCATAACCGCGATATTCCAAACGTCTTAGACCTTCAATTAAAATGGGCGTCACATTTCTTGCTGCAATTGCGCCGACGATTCCACACATAATTCAAACCTTACTGTTTCTGCGGCCGCTGCCATCGATTGTTAGTTTCTTGTTTCGCTCTCGTGATTGTTAATTTTCCATCCGGTGCATTTTCATAAATAACCGAGCCAGCACCAATCGTCGCGCCTTCACCAATAACAACTGGCGCGACTAATGCGGAATTGGAACCAATAAAGGCGTTGTCTTTCATCGTCGTTTTATGTTTATAAGCGCCGTCGTAATTACAGGTAATGGTGCCTGCGCCCACATTCACATTTTTTCCAAGCTCCGCATTACCGATATAACTGAGATGATTAATTTTGCTGTCTTCCCCAACAATCGCATCTTTGACTTCAACAAAATTACCCACTTTAGCGTGATGATGTAGATGCGTCCCAGGACGCAGTCGCGCATAGGGCCCCACTTCACACCGAGCTTCAATCACCGCATTTTCGATATGGGTAAAAGGTTTAATGATAACCTCATCACCCATGATCACATTATTTAAAATCACGTGAGCACCAATCCTCACTCGTGAACCAAGGGTTACTTGGCCCTCAATAATGACATTGGCATCTATGACAGTGTCTTTACCAACCTTTAACGTGCCGCGTAAATCAAAACGCTGTGGATCTAACAAAGTCACACCCGCCAACATGAATTTCTCTGCTTGCGCACGCTGATAGCAACGCTCTAAACAAGCCAATTGTTTACGATCATTGACGCCTTCCACTTCAGCCAGCGTTTGTGGATGCAATACTTGAATGGTGAGATGATCTTCAACCGCTCTTTTAATAATATCCGTTAAATAATATTCACCTTGCGCATTGTTGGCTTTTAACGTTGGCAACCAACGCTTCAGCCAATGCGCAGAGACTGCAACCATGCCGGTATTTATTTCACGAATTTTTTGCTGTTCTGGCGTGGCATCTTTTTGTTCAATCACACAACAGACTTGTTTATTTTGATCTCGCAAAATTCGGCCATAACCTTGTGGCTGATCTGTTTCAACCGTTAATAATGCCAAGGTTTTTTGATTGACTGCTGCCACCAATCCTTGCAGTGTCTTGGATTCAATCAGTGGAACATCACCATATAAAATTAAAACTGTGGCTTGATCCGAAATATGCGGCAAAGTTTGCGCTACTGCGTGGCCCGTACCGAGCTGTTCTTTTTGAAAAACCCAATGTATGGCTCTGTCTTTAAAATAAGCTTGCACCGCCTCACCACCATGACCGTACACAGTCATAATTTTTTGCGGATTTAATGAGTGCGCAGCGTCCATCACATGAGCTAATAAAGGTTTGCCTGCGAGTTGATGAAGCACTTTAGGTAAATCGGAATACATCCGCGAACCCTTGCCAGCAGCTAAAATAACGACGACTAATTCCATGCAGCGGACCTTATGAGAAGCATTGTTCATGGGAAGTTAAAAACTGATAGGACAAACGCAGCGAAGTGTAATCGCCTATCCACAGACAAGCAATTGGTGGGTGAGAAATGAGCAGGAAGCTGGACACTTAAGATAACAGGCAAAGTTAAAATCGATCGGTCATTATCACGATCACGCCAGCATCGCTTCAACAGCAAGCTTAAGCGGAGAAAGATGCTGAATAATAATCTGCTGTATCGTTTTGGGATCAATATCACCCAAATAATGATGCACAAGAATATTCCGAAACGCGCTTATCTGTTTCCATGGAATATTCGGATAATGTGTATTAGTCTCGACTTAATCTGACACATGGACTTGAAAAAGTGAGAGTTACCGGTTTTGATTTGGGTGTCAAATCCTTAAATCAAACCTAAGAGGTAACTCTCATGTTGCATAGTATC
>JAHFSE010000084.1 GCA_023265895.1 Gammaproteobacteria bacterium | reverse complement strand
GTTTTAATAAACCAGATAAGGCTGATTTCATATCTTCGATGATGTTGTAGATCACGCTGTAATAACGCAGCTCAACACCACCATCTTGGCAAATTTTACGCGCTGCATTATCCGCTCGCACGTTGAAACCAATGACAACAGCACTAGAGGTTAAAGCTAAATTGGCATCGGTTTCATTAATACCACCCACACCGCTGCCAACAATATTCAAGCTCACTTCATCATTACCCAGATCTGCTAAAGCACCCTGCAATGCTTCTAAAGAACCGCGAACATCCGTTTTTAATACGATATTAATTTTGGCTTTTTGATCGGCTTTTAAATTATCAAACACATTTTCTAAACCGGATTTCTGTTGGCGCGCCATTTTTTCGCTACGCTCTTTTTCATTGCGGAATTCCGCAACTTCCCGTGCTGTACGCTCATCTGGCACCACTAAGAACACATCACCTGCTTCCGGCACACCAAATAAACCTAAAATTTCAACAGGGATGGAAGGGCCAGCCATTTCAATCGGCTTGCCATTTTCATCAGCCATGGCCCGCACACGGCCATAAAATGAACCCGCCAAAACCACATCACCTTGATGCAAACAACCGCTCTGTACCAACAAAGACACCACAGGACCACGACCTTTATCCAATCGCGATTCAATAACAACCCCTTTGGCAGGACCTTCGGTTGGTGCTGTTAATTCAAGCAGCTCTGCCTGCAATAACACCGTATCTAATAAGGCATCAATCCCTTCACCAGAATGCGCAGAAACCGGAACAAACGGCGTGTCTCCGCCCCAAGCTTCTGGCAATAATTCTTTCCGCATCGCTAATTCGTTGGTTACGCGATCCAGATCAGCGCCTTCTTTATCCATTTTATTGACAGCAACTACAATAGGAACACCGGCGGCGCGGGCATGATCAATCGCTTCTTCTGTTTGCGGCATCACACCGTCATCAGCAGCGACCACTAAAATCACAATATCAGTACTTTTTGCGCCACGGGCACGCATCGCAGTGAATGCCGCATGGCCTGGTGTATCGAGGAAAGTAATCATGCCTTTATCTGTTTCCACATGATAGGCACCGATATGCTGGGTAATACCACCGGCTTCGCCAGCAGCTACCTTAGAACGACGAATGCAATCCAACAAACTGGTCTTACCATGATCAACATGCCCCATGATAGTAACTACTGGCGCACGTGGCTTACGGTCTTCTGATTGTTGATCTGTATGCTGCTGTGCTAGCGCGTGCTCCAACGCATTTTCATTCACAAGCGTATATTTATGGCCAAGCTCTTCAATAATTAAAATAGCGGCGTCTTGATCAATATGTTGGTTCAGCGTTGCAACAACACCCATTGCCATTAAGGCTTTAATCACTCGCCCACTTTTAATAGACATTTGATCAGCGAGATCAACCACAGAGATGGAGCTGCCTAGCTGTACTTCTCGAACCATGGGTTGCGTCGGCTGGGTGAAGCCATGCTGCGCAGTACCTTTTGCTTTGACTTTATTGAGTTTAACAATGGGTTTGCGAGTTCTACGTGAGCGCTTTTCTTCTAACGCAATACTTTCTTCAAAAGCCTGACGCACCAATCTATCTTCTGCTTCCGTTGTATCTTCTTCTGCAGTATCTGAAGAAAAAGATCGCCCTTCTAACTCTCGAGCGATACGCCGTGCTTCTTCCAAAGTTTTTTGCCGAGCTTTCTCTTCCGCTTCGCCTCGTGCTTTTTTCTTGCTTTCATCTTCACGCTTACGATGTTCGTCTTTTTGACGTTGTTCATCCTGTAATTTAGCGCTAATGATTTCCTTGGCCGCAGTCGTGCTCTTAATGGCTGCAACTTTCGTAGTACCGCGAGCAGAAGGTTTGTGCTCTATAGGATGAGAAGCCACTTGACGAACAGGATGAGATTCCATTTCCTTTTGTTCATCATCTAGATTTTCTGCGACTGCTGGTGAACTTGACGCTTCAATCACTTCGGGTTCTAGCTCAGTAGAAATCTCTGGCTCAACAACAAACTCTTCAGTCAAAGCATTTTCTGAAGTAGGTGTATCTTCCGTTGCCTCAAGAACACTGCGCTTGACATAAGTGCGTTTTTTACGCACCTCAACACTCACTGTCTTACTGCGTCCCTGAGAGCCTGACAATTTAAGCTGGCTGACACTTTTACGCTTTAAGGTAATTCGACCACTCCCTTCTTCCTCACCATGGGATTTCTTCAAATGCGCCAACAACTTTTGCTTCTCATCATCAGAAACAGATTGATCAGCATCTGTATGCATAAGACCTGCGTCTTGCATTTGTTTCAATAGTTTCTCTACTGGAATATTTACCAGACTGGCAAGCTCTCTAACGGTCACTTCCGCCATAACGTTTCTCACTAAATACTTTCAGAATCTATGCTGCACCCTATGACTGCCTTCCTAAAACTTAGGAAGCGGTACTTCATTTTGTTCGCTACTCAAACCAAGGCTTACGTGCTGTCATAATCAATGTCGCAGCCCTCTCCTCATCCATCTCGTCGAATTCCATCAACTCATCCACCGATTGCTCCGCCAAATCTTCCATGGTGATAATGCCTTTTCCAGCAAAGGTATAAGCTAAGGTTCGATCCATACCTTCCATCGTCAGTAAATCTTCGGCTGGCGTAGCCGCTTCTCGCTTTTCTTCTGCAGCCAGTGCTTTAGTTAACAAGAAATCTTTTGCTCGACGACGCAATTCTTCAACCAAATCCTGATCGAAATCTTCAATAGAAAGCATTTCTTCTAAGGGCACATAAGCCACTTCTTCTACTGAAGTGAAACCTTCATTGACCAAAATAGTTGCGATTTCTTCATCAATATCCAACTCTTTCACAAAGATCTCAACGAGACTGCCTGTTTCTGCCTGCTGCTTATCTGTTGCTTGCTGAGTTGTCATCACATTGAGTTCCCAACCCGTTAGCTCACTCGCCAGACGAATATTTTGGCCGGCACGACCAATGGCTTGCGCTAACTGCTCTTCTTCAACAGCAACATCCATCACATGACGATCTTCATCCATGACAATAGAAACGACTTCAGCAGGTGACATGGCATTAATCACAAACTGCGCCGGGTTATCATCCCACAACACAATATCAACGCGCTCACCACCCAACTCCGTAGAAACCGCCTGTACGCGTCCACCGCGCATGCCCACACAAGCACCCACTGGATCAATTCGTTGGTCATTGGTTTTAACTGCTATTTTTGCTCGAGCACCCGGATCCCTTGCAGCAGACTTCACTTCAATCAGCTCTTCACCAATTTCAGGCACTTCAATCTTAAACAATTCAATTAAAAATTGAGCTCGAGTGCGACTCAACAATAATTGTGGTCCTCTTGCCTGTTCATTCACGGCATACAATACTGCTCGAATACGATCACCCATACGCACATTCTCACGAGGAATCATTTCTTCGCGAGTTAACAAACCTTCAGCATTCGCACCTAAATCTAAAATAATGCCATCACGAGTGACTTTCTTTACCGAACCATTGATCAGTTGACCGATGCGGCCGCTATATTGAGCAGCAATCTGTGCACGTTCTGCTTCACGCACTTTCTGCACAATGACTTGCTTAGCAGTCTGTGCCGCAATGCGACCAAAACCCACCGACTCGATCGGCTCTTCATGAACATCGCCAATTTCCAACTTTTTATTAATTTCTTTGGCTTCCTCTAACGTCAGCACACGCTCAGGGAATTCCCATTCGGGTGCATCATCGGTTACCACAAGCCAACGACGATACGTATCATAATCGCCCGTTTTTCGATTGATCTGGACACGTACATCCATATCTTTCTCATGCTTCTTTTTAGTCGCCGTGGCCAACGCTAACTCAACTGCTTGAAAGATGATTTCTTTATCAACCCCTTTCTCATTGGATACTGTGTCAACCACAGTTAAAATTTCTTTACTCATAGCCACCACTGACCTATTTCTATGGATATCTAAAATACTGGAATCACATGCGCTTTTTTAATTTGCTCAAAAGACACAGTCCAGACCTCTTCATTTGCTTGGAGCTTTACATCACGATCCGCTACCGCAAGCAAAACACCCTTTAACTGCTGCCGTCCTTGCAACGGCGCTTTCAATCGCAACGCAATCATCTGACCAACATAATGGGAGTATTGCTCTGGCTTAAACAAAGGTCGATCTAAACCAGGCGAAGAAACTTCAAGCTGATATTCTCCAGGAATAGGATCTTCCACGTCCAGCACACCACTGATTTGATGACTCACCCTTGCACAATCTTCTACCGTGATACCCTGAGCAGCATCGATATACACCCGCAAGGTTGAAACCCGCCCCTGCACCCTATATTCCACGCCCCAAAGAGCAAAACCCAAACCGACTACTGTTGGTTCTAGTAACGCCGTAATTGCTGTTGGACCTAAAGCCATGAGGCATCCGCTCTGAAAATAAAAACCCGACATAACAAAAAGCCCCTAAGTAGGGGCTTCACAAAACAAAAACCAGGGCGCGGATTATAAGGAGGCAAGACCACAGCGTCAACAGCGAGCGAATAATGATTCGCTTTCGATCTATTGAAAGCTAACACAAGACAAAACTTGACACTCTGGAGTTGGCTCCATAGGATCCAGCTCCACTTAATTACGAACTTCCGGACACCATGGACTTCAATACTTTAAAATCAGTGGTTGATTCCGATTTTGAGGCAGTCAATCAGCTCATTACTGATGAACTAAAATCAAAAGCACCGCTCGTTGGAGAAATCAGTCGCTACATTATTGAAAGCGGCGGAAAACGGCTGCGCCCACTGGTCACCCTGCTCAGCGCGAAAGCCTGCGGCTATACCGGCAATCAACATTTAGAAATTGCTGCCATTATTGAATTTCTACATACCGCCACATTACTGCATGACGATGTTGTTGATGAGTCTCCCCTGCGACGAGGTCAACCCAGTGCACATCAAATTTGGGGCAATTCAGCCAGCATTTTAGTGGGTGATTTTTTAATTTCTCGTGCGTTTCAGTTAATTGTACGCACGGGTAATCTGAAAATCCTACACATCTTAGGCGACGCAACAAACTTAATTGCCGAAGGTGAAGTGTTGCAATTAATGAATTGCAAAAATCCCAATACGCAAGAAACAGATTATCTCAAAGTCATTGAGCAAAAAACGGCAAAAATGTTTGAAGCAGCTGCGCAGTGCGGCGGTGTCATTGCGCAGTGTGATGCCATACAAGAACAGGCTTTATCTTCTTATGCCTCTCAATTGGGATTTGCCTTTCAACTCATCGACGATTGGCTAGATTATCAAGGCACTGCAGATCACATGGGCAAGCCGGCAGGCACTGATTTGGCTGAAGGAAAACCTACATTACCCATTATTTATGCGATTCAACACGGCAATACCGATCAAAAAACACAACTCCAAAATGTGATTCGTCAGGGAGGATCTGATCAACTTGCTCTTGTTCAGTCTATCCTTATCAACACAGGTGCATTGGAATACACGCTGGCCACTGCGTTAGAAAGAAAGCAGCGCGCTATTTTAGCCTTAGCACCATTAGTCGATTCGCCCTACAAAACAGCATTAATTCAATTAGCAGAATTAGCGGTTCAGCGAAATTATTGAAGATCCTCTGCCGCATTTAATAAAACCGACGGAATTTCTTTTTTAGTGCGCACACCCATTTCTTTTAATTTTTGTGTTTGACTGACTAAATTACCGCGCCCTTCCATTAAACCAGACCAAGCTTCATCAAAAGTTTTTTGAGTATTTTTAATTTGATCACCCAGCCGCACCATACGCTCAAAAAATCCGCATAACTTATCATGAATTTTTGCGGCTTGTTCCGCCAATTGTCGCGCATTTTGATTTTGTTTTTCCAATGCCCACAAATGCGCCACCGTTGTTAACGTCGCTAACAAAGTACTGGGCGTTACAATCACAATTCGCTTACTAAATAACTGGTCAAAAAAATCATTTTCAGATTGTACGGCAACTAAATAAGCCGCTTCGATTGGCACAAACATCAAAACAAAATCTGGCGAATGAAGGCCTATCAATTGAGGATAATCTTTTTCACTCAACTGTTTCACATGCGTTTGTAAGCAACGCAAATGCGCCTGCAAAGCTTTCTCTTTTTGCTCCGGCAAATCCGCATTCATATAATTCACATAATCATTCAGCGAGACTTTACTATCGATAATAATATGCTTACCTTCCGGCAAATGAATCACATAATCAGGTCGTTGATGTTGAGCATCTTCCGTTTTTAAACTTAATTCTTTTGAATAATCAATATTCGACTTTAAACCTGCCTGCTCTAAAATTCTCTGTACTTGAAATTCACCCCAGTGACCCTGTAATTTTTTATCGCCCTTTAATGCACGGCTCAGCTGCGCTGCTTCTTCGGTGATTTTTTGATTCAGTTGATGCAATTCACCAATTTGTGCGCGAAGAGAGGCGCGATCATTTGATTCACTCACATACACATGATCTACCTGCAAACGAAATGCATCTAATTGCTGCTTAAAAGGAATGAGCAATGCGTCTAAATTCTTTTGGCTTTGCTGAGAAAATTGCTGTTGTTTTGCTTCAAAAATATGTTGCGCTAAATTTTCAAATTCTTGTTTGAGTTGCTGCTTATTGTTTTCAAGCAATGTTAATTTTTCTTGCGCGTGCTGTTGATCTTTAGAGGCGGACTCACGAAGCTGAACTAACATCCACTGCAATTCAGATACTTTCTGATTGGCCTGTTGAATTTGCTGATTTTTTTCTACAATTTCCTGCTGAAACATTTGAAGCTGATGCGTTTGGGTCTGCGCAATACCCAGCTGATGCGCTTGCTGAATATAACGCACCAGTAAAATGATCCAAGCAATGGATAAAACAAGACCCAAACTAACACTCAACATCAGCATAATTAAAATCCAATAAAGAATATGACTTAGATCACAGAAGCTTGCTACAATCAATCTGCTGCACTATTTTCCTCTCAAATTGATCTGCGATGACATTATGAGAATGACACGAATTTATGTCGATCATCCGCTCAACACAACATCCCTTACATTGGATGAAGCGGCAGGCCAACATTTAATCACGGTACTGCGCTTAAAAGTAGGCGCTGCTGTACAATTATTTAATGGCCAAGGCCAAGAATGTTTAGGCATCATACAACAAGCGACGCGCAAACAGTGCGTGGTAGAAATTACCCAGCAATGCGCGCCTTTACCCACATCACCTATTTATACGCATTTAGGTCTGGGCATTATCAAAGGCGAACGCATGGATTTTGCCATTCAAAAATCCGTTGAATTAGGCGCGCAAGAAATTACCCCTCTGTTCACACAATTTACCGATGTGACACTCAATCAAGAGCGTAGTGAAAAAAAACAACTGCATTGGCAAAAAGTTGCCATTCATGCCTGTGAACAAAGTGGTCGCTCTGATGTACCCATCATTCATACACCACGTCACTTTGCTGATTGGATTGCAAACATCACTGCGCCTGTACGACTGATTCTTCATCCCTACACCACAGAAAAAACTCTATCCATCACTGAATTATTCACACAAACAGCCATGCATTACGCGATTGCCATTGGCCCGGAAGGTGGTTTTCATGAAGCAGAAATCATAGCGGCATTAGCGCACGATTTTGAACTGATACAACTTGGCAAACGTATTTTACGTAGCGAAACAGCACCCCTGACAATACTCTCTATTTTACAATGGTTAAAAGGCGATTTTAACGCTAGAAAATAATGCCTGAATTCGCTCCATCAAATGATCCTCCTGAAAGGGTTTACTCATATAATCCAACACACCCAGAGATTCTGCACGTTGACGATATTGCTCTCCCACTCGCGAGGTAATCATCATCACTGGAATATCTTTCCATTGCGAACTAGAGCGCAACCAAGCAACCAATTCAAATCCATCCATACGCGGCATTTCAACATCTACCAACAATAAATCAGGCCGCTGATGCTGAATCAGTGCCATGGCCTCAACGCCATCTTTTGCTGTAACTGTTTGAATGCCATGACGCTGTAAAAGCCGACTCAACACCCGCCGCACCGTAATAGAATCATCGACAATTAAAATATTCTGCGGCATTTTTTGAGAGGCATGTTGCTTATTCTTTTCATAGGATAATGAAGGCGTTTTTCGCTGCGCTTCATGCGCACTATTTCCAGCACGCTCTGCTCTAAGCAATGCAACCATATCAAGAATAATGACCACACTACCATCACCCAAAATAGTTGCGCCAGAAATACCAATGACATGACTGAGCTGTGGCCCCACCGCTTGCACCACCACCTCACGAGAACCCATCATGGCATCGACCTGCAAAGCCACTGGATATTCCCCACCACGAATAAATAACACGGGCAAGGATTGAGACGCAGCATCCAATGCTTGTTTTTTCTGTCCATGCACATAAAGCCCTAAATATTTCATTTGGTATTTTTTATTTGCATATTCAAATAATCTTTGTGGATCTTGATCATAAGATTGCCATTCCTCTACCGATAAACGAGTCACACCTTCTATATAGGACATTGGAATAGCATAAAAATCTTCGCCTACCTTAACGACTAATGCTCTATTCAACGATAAAGTAAACGGCAAACGAATTGAAAATTGAGTGCCCACATGCATCGCTGAATGGATCTTCATGGTGCCGCCCATTTGTTTAATTTCGCTGAACACCACATCCATACCAATACCACGACCCGATAATTGTGTGACTTCAGATTTTGTACTGAATCCTGATTTAAAAATAAATTGCAAAATATCATGATCCGTTAGTTGTGCATCTTCTTCCATCAAACCTTGCTCAATCGCTTTTAGCTTCACTTGATTAACATCAATACCACGACCATCATCGGATAAACGCAAAACGATATCGGCGCCCTCTCTCGCCAATAATAAAGTAATACGCCCTTGTTCCGATTTACCTAAAGCAATACGCTCCGCTGAAGATTCAATGCCGTGATCTATTGCATTTCTTAACATATGTTCAAGCGGCACCAACATGCGCTCTAAAGAAGTTCGATCCAAACGATCTTCAACACCCACAAATTCAAACATGACAGACTTATTTAATTCTGCGCTGACCTGCTTCACTAATAATTTCAAGCGAGGCAACAATCGAGTAAAACTCACCATACGACTTTGCAGTAATTGATCTTGAATTTCAGTTTGCATACGTTGTTGCTGAAGCAACAAGGCTGCCGCATCTCTGTATCGTTCAATTAATTGTTCTTTTAACTCGTTTAAATCAGATGTAGATTCCAATAAAGATTTAGAAATATGATGTAAATTTGAATGCTGATCTATCTGTAAAAAATCTAATGTTTTAGCGACCTTATTTTGCTGTTTCAATCGCTGAGATCCACTAGACTCTACTTCCATATCCAAATCTTTAAGCAAATCTTTCACGCGCAACAAAGAATAATTCATTTCATGAACAACATGATAAGATTGATTGACTTCTTGCTCTATTCGATTACGAATTAAAGCAGATTCTGATGATAGATTGACCCATTTATCCAATAATTCAGACGGCACTTTAATGGTATCTTTATGCGAGTGCAGCGCCCACTGAGACACTTCCAGAGAGGATGATTGCGCTTCGAACGAAACTTTTTCACCCATAGGCATTGCCTGTGATGCTTGGTGAGCGCTCTGTTTTATTTGCTCCACCATCTGAGCAAGTTTGCTATATCGAGCACTCAATGCAGTAAAAAAATCTTCTGCGCCAAACTTATTTTTTTGTTCTGATTCTATTAAAAAATTTTCAAACTCGTGGCTTAAATCCCCTAATGATTCCAATCCCGTCAAACGCGCACCACCTTTTAAGGTATGTAATGCACGCTTAATTTCTTCCAAAGATCGTATTTGTTTAGGTTTTGCCATCCACTCTTGAATACCTTCTTCTAATTGAGACAACAAATCATCAGACTCTTCAAAGAAAATATTCATCACTTCCAAATCCAAAGGATTTTTCAAATTTTTATTTATTCGATCATTTACAATCGACTCTGATACAATTTGAACAGATTGCATTTCATCATTCATCATAGGTATTTTTTCTTGGATCAACCAATTTGCAATAAAATTTTGGCGAATACTCCGAGGCGACATATGATCAATCACATGTTGCAACTTTAAATAAAGTTACTGATCTGCATGGCAAACAAACTGTT